>JAGXIO010000122.1 GCA_024635555.1 Saccharicrinis sp. | reverse complement strand
TCCATAGGTCATCATGGCTCTAAAAGCTTCTAAATAATGTGTCAGCGGAATGGTGTTGGCTATCATCTGTATTGATTTGGGCATGTATTCGAGCGGCCAGGTTTGTCCACTAATAATAAAACTTGGCGTAGCAATCACCATTAGCACTTCTGTTGCCTTTAACTGACTTTTCATCATAATACTTACGGCCACGCCCATAAATGTCACTGCCGAAATAAACAAAGCTGACACCCCATAAAATAATCCGAGGTTAGGAGGCATTTGCAAGTGAAATACCGGGAAAAAGATGTTGATCAACGGTACCCAAATGGCAATGCCAATTATAAAATAAGGAACTGTTTTGGCCATCAATAAATTCATTGGTCTGCGGGTGTAGCGAACCAAATCGCGAAAGGTGCCATCCTCATACTCACGGGCAAAGCTCAATGCCAGCACAATCAGAAATACCTGTTGCACGATGGTTCCCAACATACCCGGAAACAAAAACAACAGATAGTTTGACGATGGATTGTAGTAACGTGTTTGGGTGATTTTAAACATCTCAAACTGATCCATGGCAATGGGTGTCGGCATACCCTTCTTTTTAAGGCCTTCAATTTCCATACCCGCATTGAGCACAGCCAAAGTGGTTTGAATTCCGGTAGAAACGTAGTTAGCCGTTACCAGATTGGATCCATCGACATCAACACTCACCTCAGGGTAACGTTTCTGTTGAATATCGGCCTCAAAACGATCGGGAATGGTGATGATGGCAGCCAAATTCTCATCAATCATCAGGCTGCGGCCATTACTTTCTGCCATCAGCACCTGCGATACTTTGAGGTATTGATTGTCATCCAGTGCGTCAATCATTTTCTGACTCAATGGCGTATTGTCTTTGTCCACCACAACCACCGGAATATCACGCAGTGCAGCATCTTTATATACCAAGCCAATGATGAGTGCATAGGCAATGGGTGCGCCAATAAAAATAAGCATAGCCACCTGATTGCTCAGGAAAAGGTTCCACTCGCGTTTCATCAGTAGCACAAACCTCTTCATCGAAAATGGGCCTACTTTCCATTGGAAACGTACTTGCGAAGGTTTTGCTTTTTGCGAATCGCGTTTAAATATTTGTCGAAACATAACAATGAGTTTATTGGATGGTGAGATTGACCGTATAGTTGGTAAAAAGATGGGATGCTTCGTCCGGATTCAGAGGCTGTAGTTTCAGTTCGTACACCGCCTGTCCAGGTTCGTAATTAGGGTACGATGACGACCGATTTCCATATTTTGCCAATTCGTTCACCGACACCAATGTGGCTTTAATAACACGGTTTGATTCGAACGGCAGTGTAATCTCATACGTTTTCCCTTGTTTAAATTTGGCAATATGCGCCTCATTTACCGTAAACCGAAACCAGGTGGATTGGGCATCATAGCCCACAAAAATATTATAACCGGGAAGCGCAAGTTCTCCTTCGTGAAGTGATATGGTTTCGATGGTTATTTCTTTGGGGGCAATAAGAAAGCGCTCCGAAAATACCACTTTGGCCTCTTTCAATGCTCCTTCGGCTTGTTGCTTTTGTCCTAACGCCATCTGCACTTGCTCATCCCTCAGTCCGCCCATTACTTCCTCACGTTTGGCCAGAGCACCTTCGTATTGCGATTGCGCCATCAGATATTTGGTCAACGCTTCATCGTATGCCTGTGGTGCCACCAAACTATCGTTATACATGTTACGAACCCGCTCCAATGATTTTTCGGCAAACTCAAATTGCTCTTTTGCCGCATTGAACATGGCACTTACCTGATTTTTTTGTTCCGGTGTAGCACCATGCACTGCCATTTGATACTGCCAAGTGGCTGCATGTACTGCACCTTCGGCCTGTTGTTTTTTTGCTTCCACTTCCGGTATATTAAGTATGGCCAGCGTATCGCCCAATTGCACTATATCACCTTCCTGTACGCCGAGATGCTCAATGCGACCAGCATATTTGGGAGCAACAGAAATGGTTTCCCGTTTTACTCTTCCTTCGAATATGGTTTCCTGAGGATGATTACAGCCACTAAGTAGGAGGGCTATTACTGAAATTATATATAAAGTGTATTTCATAATTCTGTTTTTTTCGAGAAGTCAAAAATAATTCGTGTGTATTGCTAATTTAATATTTGGGGTTATTGGGGAAGTTTATCCACGGTAAGCATTCCAGCCGACTGCAAGTAAGAAACCGATGCTTTTCGCTGATCGGCAATACTATGAATAAGATAAAGGCTGGCTTTTTCATATTCATTGATTATGCTAAGATGGTCGTTAAGTGTTACCAATCCTTGTTCCATTTGGCGCTGGCTAAGGCGTACCATGCCGGCAGCAAGCTCTTTTTGCTTTTTAGCCGTTTCAATTAACTGGTTGCCTTTAATAATGTCCAACCTGTCTTTTTCCAGTTTTATATTGGCCATCTCCAATGTATTGCTCTTTTTCTCCAATAAAATATCGCGCTCAATGGCTGTTTGTCGTGCATTATTTCGTGCCGATAAACCATCAAATAGCGTCCATTTTACGCCCACGCCTACATACCATTCGGGATCGAGCATGGTGAGGCTTTCAGTTATCAATTCCTTTTTTCCAAAGGCCATCACCTTAGGCACATAGTCCGTATTTTCCGATTTGCGTTTATAATCGCTTGCTATAATGGCTTCGTTTAAGGCTCGTATCTCTGGACGTTGATTCGCATTCATAGCCTCTCCGCCACGTACACTCCAAGGTTCAATCACAAACGATAACGTCATAATCGAATCAGAAGATATACCCGTCAACTCCTCCATTTTCATACTTAATAATCGGCGTCCTGAATTGAGTTCAATCCGTTTCACATTGAGTTGTTCGATAGCCAGATCAATTTTTTGACGATTCAGATCAATGGTCAAACCATTGGCCAATGCTTTGTCAACAAATCGCTTCTGCTCGGCCAACAATGTTTCCGTCTGATTGATCGTCTTCTCACTTTGTGCCAATACAGCCATCTGGTCATACACCTCCACCACTTGGGTCACAAGGTCGGCCTCTTGACCTTCGGCCTGAAGCTGACGTGCAGCAATTTGATGATTAGCTGCTTTTAAGGAGTATGGCACCTTTAAACCACTAAACAACAACATCTGTGCATTGACATTGACTTTTAAAAAGTCCTGATCCTGAATAGCCGGTATCCCTTTAACGTTATCCGAAACCAGCGTACCCAAAGGCGTTTGAACTACTGAACCATCCGGCATAGTTACCTGATATGGTGTAGAGAAATCGACTTTTCCCGGAGTACCTAAAGGTAACGAATATGTTGCCATGGCTGCCGTTTCTTTCACCAGCATACTTTGGGTTTTGGTAAGTAAGGACTGCAAATCCCCGGGGAATTCAATAGGGGCATTCATATAAGTGTACGATGCTTCGGCAGTAACTTTAGGCAGATAGGCCGAGAATGCACGCGAACGATCGATTCGGGCTTTCTCAACTTCCTTCTGACTTATCTTTATTTCACTACTCTTTTCAAATGCACGCTCTACCATCCATTGCAGTTGATTTTGAGCATTGACAGACTGAACAGACATCCCTGTGATGATCAGTCCGCTAAAAAAGCAAGTCCGTAATATTTTTTGCTTCATTTTTTTAAAACTATTAAATTATTGGGGGTAAAATTTTATTGACTATTTATTGCATCAAACCGTAGAACAAGATATTAATCAACTTTTCCCGATGCTTTTTATCCTGTCCGTTGGTTAGATGATAAGCATCAAGTCCTTTTAATGCAGTTTCGATGGCCAGTGCCACTAATTGAGGATTATCCAATTTAAAAACGCCACTATGAATTCCATCTTGCAAAATATTTGAGAGGATGTTTATTTTATCCTGCATATACTTCTGACTCAATTGCTCAATCCATTTGTTGTTTTTGAATTTCTCCTCCAGACAAGCTTCATTTAAAACCGGAGTCTGAGCCACCACTTTTAATCGCGCGTCAACAAATGCCTTAATCTGCTCGGTATGGGTGTTTTTGTGCTCTGCTGCAGTCTGAATTTCCGTAATTGCTGACTGTACCTCTTTAACCAGCACTGCTTTAAAAATAGCATCGCGACTAGTATAATAATAATAGATAGCCGTTTTCCCTTTTCCGAATTTTATGGCAATATCATCGAGTGTTGTCTTGCGAACACCATAATGTTTAAAAACCTGATGAGCCACATCGAGCAATTTATTCTTGGTATTTTGTTTATCTGTCATGATAATTTGAACAATATACTATTTGAACTTTTGAGTTTCGGGTTCAAATATATGTATATTTTAATTGCTACAAAAATATTTTAGTTGTAATTTTTAGAAATAAATGAGCAAATAATCTTTGGTTTTAGATTAAAGTCCTATTTTTATGCTCTCAAAAAAAACAACCCAGATATTAAATATTAAAAATAATTGATTAACCTTGCAGAAATGGTTATCTTTAGACATCAAAAACTAATTTTATTATGGAAGTAAAAAAGTCACCAAAAGCGGATCTTGAAAACAAAAAAGCAGTTTTCATGCAGATTGGTTTGGTAGTGGTCTTAGCACTTGTATTAATTGCATTTGAATGGAAAACTACCGACATAGATGCGAACAAGTTCAACATGACTGATGAAGTTGCAGCTGAGGAGGAAATTGTGCCCATCACTAGGCAGGAGGAAGTTATACCACCCCCTCCACCCCCACCACCAAGGGTTACCGATGTTTTAAACATTGTGGATGATGATGTGGAATTGGATGAGGAACTTGATATTCAAGATACCGAGATTGATGAGAATACGGAGATTGAATTTGATGTTTCCTTAGAAGAAGAGGAATCTGATGATGCTGCTGTATTTTTTATCGTGGAGGAAATGCCCGAGTTTCCAGGTGGAGATGGTGAATTAAGAAAATACATTGCACAGTCGGTAAAATATCCGGTTATTGCACAGGAAAATGGTATTCAAGGACGTGTTTACGTTCAATTTGTTGTAGGCACCGACGGTGGCGTTACACAGGTTAAAGTTGCCCGAGGCGTAGATCCAAACCTGGACAAAGAAGCAATTCGTGTTGTTCAGTCCATGCCTAAATGGAAACCTGGTAAGCAACGTGGTAAGTCCGTTAAGGTATCGTATACTGTACCTATTAACTTTGTATTGCAATAGCAGTATTGTAAAAACAAATAATTCAAGAGGCATCATTTGGTGCCTCTTTTTTTATGCTATATAATTTAGTTATTTTTGTATTGTTAGCATGCAGGATTAAAGCATACACATCTTACATTTAAACGATTATGAACTTACAATAAATATCAGACAGCAAAGGACAAACAACAGGTGTATTCATTCCGATAAACGAATGGAACGACCTTAAAAATAAATACAAAATATTGAAAGGGAAGATATCGATATTCCAGAATGGCACAAAGATTTGGTAAGGCAACGCCTTGATGATTACAAGCAAAACCCAGGTTCTGCAATGGATTTTGATTCTGCTATGGACGATATTGAAAAAGAACTGCAGTTTTAAATGTGTTCCCGTTTATGGTTCACTTTACAATTGATGAAAAAAATGAAACCATAATCATTTCGGCTGTATTGCATACAAGCCGAGACCCTGAGTTATGGAAAAATAGATAATTAAAAAGCCCGATTGCTCGGGCTTGCCAAATGCGAATAAATACCAGTATTCTTTTTATAATTCGCTGATTGTTTCGGCTGCATTATCTTGTAACTGCAAAACACTCTATTCCGAAGATATGCAGGACGGACAGTTTATTGAAAACAGCCTTACTATTGTAAATCCGTTTAAATAAAAAACCTCCCCCCCTCAATTACTTCACAGCCTGCTCGGTTAAAACGAATATTGTATTGGATTGCTTCTTCCTAAAAACAACAAAAGCCGCATTGTTTCTAATGCAGCTTTTGTTGTCTTATGCTAGTAATATACCCAATTAGTTTTCTTTATATCACACGATACAATCTCCGTTGTGACGGAGCAGGCTGTGCGATAGCGGGGGATAAAATCTTAATATAGCTAGTGTATTTAGCATTAACTTTTTATAAGTCTTTTCAGAAAGGGAAAAATTTTCAATAATTCTTTATTTTCTAACTCTATTTCTTTAGAGTTCTTATTAAGAAAATAATACTGACCATTTAAAAGAGTTTCTATTAAGATATTTCTTGGTGATATTGCAACACTCTTATTCAACTCCCAATAATTACCCTTATGCAATTTTTTTATTAGTTTATAATAGGCTTTTAAACTAATTACGCATGTAGTGTCGTTAGTAACTTTCATGTCCTCAGTTAACATTATATTTTTGTAATTCATTGATATTACTTCTTGTTTTTTACTCAAACGAAAAATATCTACTTCATATTTCGATATAAGTATAAACCGGAGAATATCATTTTCTGTATTTGTTCCAAATATCTTAGGTTCTCCTAACTTATGTAATAGAGCTGAATAATCAACAACAGATAATGTATCTTCTTTATTAGGTTTATTTTCGTCACTAAAATATTTAAAAGGGGTATAAATTAAGATGCTATCAACATTACATTTTTCAAGATTATTATGCCTAAAACATCTTTTACCTATAAACCAACCGTTATCAATTTCATATGTGAATGGGAAAACATCAGACAACCTAACGTCTATACTAAGAATGCTATCCTTTTCGCACTTGATTACTCCATTGTCGTATTTAAAACAAGGTTCTATGATATACCAAACAGCATCATCATAACTTAAATGATATGTAAAAGAGACTATTTCTTTAAGTCCTTCTTGCCCTAATGCACCAGAAACAGTACCGTAAAGCAAAAAGATAATTGATATTATTTGTTTCATTCTATTTTATTCTAATGATAACTCTAAATGTATTTGGGGCAAATATAGTCCCATCATTTATTCCTGCACCAAAAATTCTTCCTGTAACTGTTCTCAATCCATTAGAAGGAAATGAAAAATTACCTGGACCAGAAGTTACAATACGATTAAGGCCATTGTTTGATGTAAAAGAAACACCATCTGCTGCCTTCCAATAATTTTGGCCAGTCTCAATCCCTGCAAATCCTTTTATTTTATATCCTTGGGGTATTTTCACACTAGCTGTTGTTCTAGGCTGCGATAACGTTTCTAAGTCAATATTATGGGTTAGCCTATTAAGTGTACCTTCTTCAGTATAGAATGCGGTATTAATTCTTCTGTTTATAGGGTTATTAAATTGTCTTAAACTATATAAATCCCCTTTGGCATCAACATAGAATAATTTATCTGGTGAAACAGGAGAGTTGTTAAAAGAAAGCCTTGTACGTCCTATTTCAACATTATCTCCATTCCAAAAGTTCCTTTCACCATCGTATGCATGCATGCCTCCAGCAATTCCGCCCAACAACGCACCTGAAGCACCTCCAATACCTCCAGTTTTTATACCGCTCCAAAGACCCTCTCCAAAATTTGAGCCTCCCATCCATGAATTTCCGGCACCTGACACGAAACCACTGGAAAAACCGGCTCCTGCTCCAATTGCTGCTCCAGACACAAAACTTGAAGAAGCTGTCATGGCTGCAGAAGAACCAACAAACCCTGCTCCAAATGTACCCCCAGTTGCCATAGCGGAACTAATCCCTGCTCCGACACCTGCACCTAATGCCCCAGCTGCAGCACCTATTCCAAAATAACCAAGTCCATCCCAAGTAAATTCAGCTCCATTAGCAGCCCAATTAAAAACTCCCCCAATAGCCGCACCGATAACCAAGTGCCAAAACTCCCCATCAGGGTCAGTATAAATGAGGGGGTTATTGAGGCAATACCCATATCTATTATAATTGAGCCAATTGTCTGGAGACTGAATATAAGGATCTGGACTTAAAAACTGAGCCAGTAACGGATCATATACCCTGCCATTCATATTAATCAGGCCAAAAGCATCGAGATGTTCGTGCATGGTGTATCCGCGATCAGTTAACCATGAAGTACGATTATCCGGTAATGTCCAGTTTTGTGGGTCGCGCCGATTTCCCCATGGGTCAAAAGCGAACCTTTGCTCAGAACCCTCAAAACTTGCAATAATTCCATCTTTATCGGTTATTGCTATCAAAGAACCTTGGTAATCGGTAACCACATGATATAGCTTACCAACTCCGTTGGTTTCGATATATAATGCTGTTAAACCATTACCGCCACTAATATAATGTACTTTTCTGACTTCACCATCTTTATGCTCTTCTTCGTAGTTATTAAAATAGTACTTGGTCAAACCATCGTGTATGCCCCCTGAGTATGAGGCTTTCCTTCTTTGTTCGTCAATACCATATTTAATTTCAAGCGATAAACTACCTTCAGTTATTTCTTTTACTTTTTTAAAACTGGTATATTTGATAAACTGCTCATCATCTGAAAAACTCACAGGCTTACCTTCGACAGATGTTATAGCATGTGGGCCAAAATTATTTTCGCCATAGTGCATGGTATATTTAATATCCGACTTACCCACTATGCTACCGGTTGTAGGGTTATATACCATCGAATTAACCACCGAATTTTCATTTGTTCTTTTTAGAGTCCATCCCAATAACCTGTTTTTTGAATCATAATTAAACTCTTCCATGTTATCGGTTACGTTATCTGTTCTGCTTAATAGCTGTGCCTTATCATTAAACTCGTATGACATATCAACAACATTACCCACTTTAATTGAACTTGGCAGGTTTCTAGTATCATGAGCATAGGTACATTCGAGCCCTCCTTTCAGAGCATCTGTTAATTGCCCTTTTGCATTTGATTCAACCGCCGTCCAAATAGGATAGTTGTTTTTATCGGTAATACTTGTTAATTGGCTATACTGGTTATAGTAATAATTAACAATATATCCAGAGGGATAGATTTTTTTCCCAATCCTGCCATAATCGTCATAAACTATCGTTTCAGCCAACTGTTTGCTTCCTTCAATAGTTTCATTAACCGTTGTTACCCGATTAAACTCATCGTATGAATATGTTTCACTATGGACTCCATCAATTGAGATTGTTTTTAATTGAAAGTCTTCATAGTATTCATAATCCGTAACAATGCCGTCTTTGGTTACTAAGTCCAATAATCCAGTATGCTCATCATAAGTGTAAATGGTATTAATAATTTCAGTGTCGTTACGTCCTCTTTTTTCATTAGTCAATATTTCACCAAAACCGTTATAAGTTGTACTTACCATACCAGCATTAGGATCATTTAAAAGTGTTCGGTTACCTTTAATATCAAAATGCGTTTCTACGGCAGTTCCATCTTCTGGCGTTGCAGTAAACACATTACCCGTAGGCCAATAGGAATACTCTACTGATTTATTGTTAACAATGTTTTTCTCAACATTACCTTGTGCATTAAGAATTGTTTCCTTAGTAGAATTTGGGGTAGTGACCTTTACCGTTCTGGCCTCTGAATAATCGTATGCGATATTTCCTAAAGGTGTTTCAGAATTAAGCAGTCTACCAAAACTGTCATATAAATTGGTTGTTGCCCATACTTTTGTATCTCCTTCATAATATGGATCCGAAACTTGAAATAACCTTCCATCCTTATACTTAGTGTCAACATACACCTTTCCATTCAATTCAAAGTAATCCTCACGTATTTTTCTATTGTTTTTATCATACCAGGTCCAAATAGGCGATTGCATTGTTGATCTGGAATAAGCAAAATAATTCGCTTCTAAAGGCCCTTCATCCCCAGCCCACTGCAAAACGTTATCTTCTTTAGTTCCATTTGGATATACAGTCTCTTTAAGCCTTTCGAATCCATTGTACTTGTACGTTATTGTTCCTATCTCGGACGTTTCACTTTCAAGTATACCTAAAGTTTCATTGTATATATATGATACTGTTTTAACTAGGTTTTCATCTGTTTCACTTTCTATAAACCTTCCTGATGGCGTATAAGCAATTGTTTTAGTTATAGAAGCAGCATCTGTAGAGCTTACGATTTGCGTTGCATAACCAAATTTATTAGGCAGATTGTAATCAGTTCTAACTTCTAAGGGGTCATCTTTATCGTCAATTTTAAGCGTAAGGTTACCCTTGTCGTTGTATATTGATTCATACTTTCTGGTAATACTACCGTTTGGGTTGGTTTGTGTAATAGTTGTAAGGGTTGGTTTGTTAGCACACCAAGCTCCATTGTCATCATAAATTATATCAGTTACGGTAGTATTATCGCCTTTTGTTATTGTTATTTTTTTAGGATTATTATATTCATCATAAGTATGTTTGTTATTTGCATCAACAAAACTTTGAGTAGTGGTAAGATAGTTTAATTGATCATTAACTTCATTTCTTGTAAGTAGTAATCTATACCTTTTGTTACCTGTGTCGTGCTCAACTTCAAACGTAGTATTATTGATGGATATATTTCCTCTAGAACAACTTTGAATTTGTGATTGTGGGATTAGTATAGATACATCCGTATTTAAGATGCTATTTGTAATTGAAGAAATACCCGTGGTAAGATTATTTATTTCTGTACTTAAAAAACCCAAAAAGCCTTTCCCATTTCTATGAATAACAGGTGTCTTATATTTATAAGCCATTAAACTAACACCATCATTTACACTCCAAACTACGTTATTCATTGAATTGTAGGACTGTACATAATCTTCTTCTCCTAGGTTTTCATCATCCCATATGTTGTCATCTATAAGTCCTTTATAAACTATACTTATTTTTGATCCAAGACCAGTTTCAATAGATTTTAGTAATGTAGGCTTAAATGAACAATTTATGTCTTGGATAACTAAATCATTGTTTTTTCTCTGTTTAAAGCAGAAATTGGTATATCCTTTACCATAAAAATCTAAAACAACTACCTCGTTAGCTCTTATCTTATTAGTTTCTGATTTTAGCAAACTAAACCCATCTTTCGTTTGAACATAGTAGCTCCAAATTGTATTCTCGTAATTAAAATATGGTCCCCAAATATCAGGAAACTCTTTTAATTTTTCATCACCAAAAACTAAATCTGCTAATCCATCGCCATTTAAATCACATATATAAAATGCATCTTGGTCTGGATCATCATTATCACCGCCATCCCCAGTTTGATCAGAACTATTAAAAGTATAATCTTTTAATACGAACTGACCATTTCCTTTATTATAGGCAATTCTCCATTTGCTATTATCATATTGATAAATAATGTCCGTTAAATTATCATTGTTAAAATTACCGAGGTCATAAAAATTATCATCCTCAAAATCGGGAATAAGGTTTGAAATATCTTGATATGCTGTGGATGCTAAGTAATTGTTACCATCATATATATTTTCTAGTATAACATTTGAATTTTCTAGCACTAAAAGTAAATCTGATTTTCCATTACTAATTAAGTTGCCTCCTTTAACACTTGTAATTTTGGAATTAACAGAAATATTAAATTCTACGTTTACCATTCCTCCCCATCCTACCAAAATATTGGCTTCATAGGTATATATCCCATTAAAATAAGTTGGATTGTTTTCAATTATAATTACTTCTGGAATTCCATCGCCAGTTAAATCCGAAATATCTATAAATGGTTTTATGTTTGATGTTTGATCTATAATAATTGATTGGGAATCATTTAGTTCATTTTCTTTGAATGAAAAATACCATAGTCCTATTTTATTGTTTCCATTCATAAGCTTGATCATGTCCTCAGATCCATCGCCGTCAAAATCTCCAAAACGTGATTCTTTAAAATCTGGCCAGCCTCTGCCTTCAGAAATTGGATCATAATATAATGAACCTAAAACATAACTCTCTGATCTTTGTTTTCGTGGATCACAGTCATCAAATATCACTAGCTCTACATCTGTAACACCCCCTTGATTATTATTGTCAGGAATACCAAATAAATATGCGAAATCACTTCTTCCATCACCTCTAAAATCTGCCGTTAAAGTTGTTAATAATCTTTTTCCTTGTGGAATTATAAAATCTTCAACACTATTAGTTTGGTACTCAATATTATTTGCTGAATTTTCAAATACTGTCGCATTATATTTAGTGCCATCACTACCAAACAATTCTAAAGATTCCAGCCAACTATAAGTGTTATTGTCGGTATAGCTTAACTGATATGTTCTAATGGTAGTTTCACTAACCTTTACTTGAATAGAGCTTAACCGCATGTCACTAACAACTTCAAATCCATCAATATAACCTTTGGAAACATCCGTCCTAGTTACATATTTAAACTTTACACTACCAATTTTATTCGATTGAGTATGGCCATAGATGGCTTCATCAATTCTAAAGTTTTTATAATAATCCCAATCGCTTGTACTACTGTATAAATCATTTAAATAATTATACTCTACGTAGGCTCCGTTCTTATTTTCAACTCTTTCTATATACCATGCGGTATATATATTTCCACCGTCATCAACATCATTATTGTAACCAATATAACTTTTTGCTGATTTTTTCATACCATAGGTTATTTCTAACCCTTCTTTAGTATTTACTTTAAAGTAAATCGCTCCATTAGAATCTTCAATTTTTATTATTTTGCGAGTAACGTCATTTTCCAAATAATATTCGTTACCAACAGTGTTAATCATACGTACACCATCTAAAGCATAGGTACCATCCCATTCCATACCTGTAATTTCACCATCAAAATATTTATTTTTAGGTACTTTTGTAATAGCAGAGAGTCCACCTATAGACCATCCTAAACCAGCTATTCCATATCCACTTTGACTGTTATAGGATAAGCTCATGTTAGGCTGCATGCCATCCATGCCCATTACCCCCTCGATAGGTATAGTATAAGAGGCTCCGCCAGAACCTGTAACATTAAAACTACCTGGGATTGCACCAACAACTCCACCAAGTGTCTTATCTGTGGTGATTTGTCCATCAGGAGTTTTATAAGTATTTGCAGTAGGCGCAAATAATACTCCATTATCAACGTATGCCTTAAAAGATTCGTTATTTGTTGCGTTATAATGAAAGCCGTTGATCAGCTTAATATAATCTCGGGCTATATATTCTATATTCCCGGTTAACGGATCTTTTAATGTAAATGATTCAGCGGTTTCTTGCGAAAAAGTCAATGCAGGAAATATGCCCAGCCAAACCAATAATATATATATATGTTTGTTCATTATGTACAATTTTAATAAGGTATGATTATTCCTTAATGATTTTAAAGTGAGTTGTTTTACCTGATAACTCAACAGTCATTATATACACTCCATTTTTATGGTTTGTTAGGTTAATGTTGGTTCGACCATTTCCTTTGTATTGGCTTATACTAACCACTCTCCCTAAATCGTCATAAATTGTTATAGTTCCATTTGATTCTTCTTCTACATCATTAATTTCAATACCAAGTTGCCCTTTAGTTGGATTTGGATATACTAATATTTTGGATTTCTTGTCTGCTGTCTCAATTTCTTGAGGATCTAATTGGGCACTTTTTAGGCTTGAAAATTCAATTATATGGTAGATTCTTCTTGTACGATTACCATGATCATCATAGAAGTATTCCACAGTTCGTGTGGCGACCTCGCCTCCTATTGATTGAGTAATTGAAATATTGTCTAATGAGAGTGTTTTCTCCAACGAGCAAACCATAACTCCTTCGTACCAAATACTACCCATAACAGATACATATTGAAATTTTATACCTGTTATATCTTGTATGTTAATGTTATTTGCAGTAGCTAAAAATCCAATGTCTAAACTTAATTGTAACCAATTATCTTCTATATCACTAAAGTGGTGTATCCTAATATTTTCGGTAGAAGTACACAAGTAAATACCATCCTCCTCAGTTGCGCTCAATTGATCAAAATCGGATTCGTTACAATAATCCGATGTATTGCTCAGACATCTAAAATCTAAACTCAATATGTAATTTTGAGATTCCTGTAAATCAACATGTAAAGTGCTTGAAATAGTATTCATTTCATATACACCTAATTCGGTTCCGGAACTCGTTGCAGTATGCAATAGTAAGTATTTGTCATTGTGATCTGACTCTTTTTCCATAACAAATGAAAGACACAGACCTTCAAAAGTCCAGCTAGGTGCTTCAAAATCAGAAAAGGTTTCAAAATTATCGAAATCTATTTCGTAAGGGGGAGTAATGCTTTGTGCAAATAAGGATGTCAAATTAGCGCATAAACACATTAATGCCATTAAATATTTTACCATAACTTATTTGCTTGCTTGGTTAGTGATTTTGCATTTAAGACTATTTATCTCCTTTTGTTGTTGAATCATATATAGGGTTAGCTCCTCCACTTTTTGCAGCAACAGCTTGTTCATCTCGGCTAAGTTTACACCTTGCTCTTCCATCTGGGTGGCATTTGGTACGCCTGGAAGATGCTTGTTTGCCCTGATAAAAGTTTCTACTTCGGAGAGGTCTTTAAGTTGATAGTCTTCTTCAAAAACAAAGTCGGCGGTGTTTCCGTTGGCTTTTAAGGTGATGCTATTGGCGGCTATGTCACCAGAAAGGTTCATGTTAATAGCTGCAATATCTTCAACGCGGATTTCTTTTGCCCGTATAGTACCGGCCACATCGAGTTTGGTGTCGGGGTCGGGTGTGGAGGTGCCAATACCCACGTTTCCAGATGAGTAGTAAATATCGTTTCCTGTTTTAGACCAAAGAGACGTTCCCGTTTGAAATAATAATGAAATTTCGTTATCAGTAATTACCCGATCAAAAATATAGATGTCATCAATTTCACCATTAAAGGCACGGCTCATACTAGTTGCTTGTCCAATTAATAGGTCAACCGAAGTAACAACCAAGGGGGTTAATGGATACGAATTAATAAGTGTTGTATTTTTAAAGCCCTTAAGTGTAGTTCCATCATACGTGAATGTGAACTGTTGCCATTGGTTTAAGTCGACACAATTTTCGAATGATAAAATCTGCGTACCAATTCTAGTAAAACTAATTCCATTAGTTGTTTGACTCAAATAAATGTGAAAACCTGTATTAGAAGTATCATCCCGTTTTTCAATTATTCGGCCATATCCTCCTTGACCATACGTATATGGTTTGATCCAAAAACTGATTGAAAAGCTTCCGGCAAGTGATAGGTTATTATCATTTGCAACCCTAATGTAATCGTCAACACCGTCTAATTTTATGGCACTCGTAGCATTATCATTTCTATCCTGTACAAATACCGGACTGCTAAATGGTGTTCCATCGTTGCTATTGCTACTTTCGTCATTAAAATTTGCGTCAAATTTCCAATAAGTGTAATAGTTGTTTACCTGAGCATTAGAAGTAAGAAATAATAAAATTGCCATAACAGCGAGAAGTGTGATCTTTTTTAAAGCCATGATTATATATTTTTTAGTTAAGTAATTCCCAAAGAAATATATTTTTAATTAAAAAAATAAATGTTAAACGCGGTAAAAATTATCTAACTAATTTACAGCTGTTTAAAGATATACTCGTAATAAAATAATATGAATTATCCAGAAATAACGCGTGACAAAAGCGTGAAGATTCTGATTTGTTGAAACATAAAAGTAAAAATACGATTGTAGATTAGAGTTATTGTAATTCTGTACCTATAAATAAGAAATTAATAAATCCCATTACCTATGTCTACAAACTCATCTCAATGGCCTTAAGCGTTTGATAATCCGTAAGCAGATCCGAAAATTCATTTGTAACACCAAACTTTTTAAGTATTTCCTTTACAACCCTTGTGGTGGTGAGTTGATACTTTATTTTAGATTTTAAGCCTATGTTTCCCAAGTATTCATTGATTTCATGTTTGCGCTCTTCGGATAGGTAGGGCAAAGTAAAATCATCGGAAAGGGGCTCAAACGTGTAATTATTGTGAAGGTGCATATTAACCCTGTTCTTTGTGTCCTGAAAAAACATATTATGACTGGGCAATAAATCTTTTGATTTAAAAAAATCGCGAACCCACGTTCTGTCCTTTCTTCTTTCTGCAGGTAGGTTCAACATGCTCATAACTATCTCAAAATTGAGAAATGGAGTCCAAGCCGGTAATCCCATCATGGACGGAATTGTAAGCACATAACTAATTAACACAGCCTTTAAGCGCATGGTAATTATTGGATACAACCGAACGTCTTCCATCAGGTAGTTGTATTTATTCATAAATTGTTGTTCCGATTGGAAATCATCTTTAACCCCATCCAATTTATAGTTTAAACCATGTGTGTAGGCCAAGTGGTAAAGATATTTTGGATTTGACGAAAGCGTGTAGCTATTGATACCACACAGCACATCCCCTCCCATTCCGCTTACCATACTTGCTGGATTATCTTGCAAAAGTTCATTTATTTTTCTGTAGAATTCAATATGGTACATCCCATGCAGGTTTGCCACAAAGGCGTATTGGTCGTGCCATTGATTTATGTAATGAAAAGCATCTTTTAAATGAATCTGCTGCCAGCTATGCCCTAGTCTCTTCGATATTTGCTTAGCTTGCTGAACTTCGAAGCTCCTCTCCTGATTGGCCGAGATACCATAAGTGTAATTTTTCACCCTCGATCGGTCATGCATAAAGTAATTGGCAATCCTAGAGTCGAAACCGGCAGAAGTAGGTATCACGATGTCGCCCTTGGTCTGTTGTTCTCTGCTCAGGCAATAAGCATCAAATTTTTTCCAAATATCTTGTTCCGTGGCTCCCTTAAACTCATCTATCCGTTTTACGGGATCCTCCTTTTGGTACGTGATTATTTCACCGCCCTTAAAGTGCAGGCTCGAATAAAAAGGTAAAAAACGGACTTCCTTAAAAACCGTCCGTTCAAAAACGCTAAAGCCATATTTTAAATAATCAAACAAACCCTGGTTGTCTATTGTTTTGTCGGAGCCCAAACATACTTTAGGAAATGTTGATACCACGGCCTCTGCACTGTTATAAAACAAAGGGATGATACCCAGCCAATCGTTTTCGACGATAACTTCATTTTCACGTACACTGATCAATAAGTTGTGGTCCAATAAATTATCCGATGGCGGAAAACCCATGGAATACACCCCCTTTTTTACCAAGCAAGCACTTAATTCGCCATAGCAATACAGCGACAGAACTCCTATAGGCAAGTCAATGTCCTTTATCTGAATATTGGGGTTTAATTGGGGTAGGTACTCAATTTTATATTTCGACAGGATAAACCCCACTATTTTAGCGTTCATATCAATTTTGTTTTTTGCAAAAGTACTTTTTTAACTCTGTTTTCAAGTGATTTTAATGGCGCATAAAGCCGTATGTTTAGCATTTTACTATCTTTGAACCTAAATTTAAAAAACATATCTATTGAATAAAAAAATTTTGACTCTCATCAAACAAACTGCACGGGGTCGGCACTTTGTTAGCTCGTATGTTTTAATAAAACATTGCCTAAAACAATTAGGATGGAATAATAGCGTAAAATCGGGACTCCCAGTTGATGGCAACAACAATGAATTACCTTGGTTTACCTACTCTTCAATTGAATTTCTAAAAACCAGAATAAATAAGGATTTATCAGTTTTTGAATACGGCAGTGGAAATTCAACCGTTTGGTTTAGCAAATTGGCCAAAAGGGTCGTTTCCATAGAACATGACAAACAGTGGTACAAACATATAGAAACTAAGCTTAACCAAAATACCAACATTGAGTACAATTTTAAAACACTGGAAAATAAGGAATACGAAAAGGTGGTTTTAGATTACCCAAATCAATTTGAGATAATTATAATTGATGGACGTAAACGAGTGGAGTGTGGGAAAAATTCAATAGCTGCCCTAGAAACAAATGGCGTAATTGTATGGGACGATTCGGATAGAACTGAATACCAAGAAGCTTATGATTACTTTGTGACGCAAGGATATAAGAGATTGGATTTTTGGGGTCTGGCGCCAATAGTTGCTTATTTTAAGTGCACCTCTATTTTCTATAAAGAAAACAATTGCCTCGGCATTTAACTCGGTAATCCAATCAAAACATCATTTTTATTTGTTTTGTGTTCTTGATAAATCGGGTAAGAAACAAAAAAACAACAAAAGTTAGAGAAACCATACTGGATCTAAGTGCCAAGTTAAATCCTAAGCTTACATATTCGTGCATATTTGTTTGAATCGTAGATACAAAGGATACAAGATATAGTGCTGCAAATCCACTTGCCACAATCTTAACCGAATCAAAAAACACTACTTGTATTTTCATTTTATGGCCGATAAAAGTTAATGTTATAAGCACATAAACTAACTTGGCTATGGCCGTAGAAACTGCTGCTCCATTAATTCCCCATATTGGAATTAGCAATAAATTAAGAATAACTACCATCACACCTAAAACTATGGTAAAATAAGTCCCGCTTTTATAATACTTCGACACCTGGAGCATTACACCTCCCAAGCCCAAAAAGCAATAAAATATGTGCGATAAAGAAATATAAAATACCACCCATTTGCCTTCCGTGTAGGAAGCCGGCAAAAACCCTAATATCAAATCGATATTTATCCAAATATTGATAAATATAAAAATTCCCATTAATATTTGCGATAGGCTACTTTTTTTTAGCAAAACAGTAAGTTCACTATAGTTTTGTTCATCCAACAATTTGGCGAGAATGGGCGTTCCTATCTTGCCCATCGAGCTGCGAGGTATGCGGGTGAGCGCACCAAAATAGTTTGTGATAGAATAAATACCCGTAGCCTTTAGTCCCAAATAATAGCTGATCATATATTTGTCGATGTAACTGGCTAGGATATCGCTAAACCCAGCTAAGATATAAAACAAACCTACACTGGTTATTTTTTTTAAGTGAGCTGCATAAACCCATATCTTTGGCCATTTAAAATTGATATCGCCCTTATTTGCCATATAAAACAACAGTGCAATAACGGGGGTTGCTAAATTTAAGGTGTATAGCAACATAAATGCATTAAACGAAATATAATGGTATAGATATAAAATATTTAACACAAGTATTATAACTCGTACCACAACATCCTTGTACAAATTACCTATTACCGAATTAAAGGTGGAAGCACTAAACATGTCCACTACCATGAAAGCTACCGTAAAAAATGTTAGCGGGTATATTAGATGATAGTATTGGTCTTGTAGATGGGTGTCTAGCTCTTTAGTTGCAAGGAACAAATCACCCCAAAAATAAAATACTACCGTAAATAATAACAATCCAATGCTTGTAAAAAGAGATACAAAGATAAAAAATGAATTGTGCGCATTTTCCTTGTTCCTAAACTTAGGGAAAAAGTAACTGATAATACCCGCCGACCCTAGTGATGCAAATTGGGCAGCTACAGCAGAAACTGTAATCAGGATATTGATTAGGCCTACTTCTTCCTCAGAAAAAATAATTGGAAAAAGGATAGCCACATTAAGTCCGCCTATTATTACTCCTATATAAGAATAAATAGATCCTTTAATGGTTTGTTTGAGGATAATGCCCAATGTTAAAGTATTTTAGAAATAATGCAGTATTATTTAGCAAAGAAAGTAATTTTAACGTTCGGTTATATATCCACACTTATAATTTTTGTGACGCAAACGAATATAGATATGAAACTCGCTCCCATTGTCCTATTTACCTATAACAGGCCGCACCATACCCGCAAAACGGTAGAGGCGCTTTTAAAAAATCCGTTGGCGTTTGCAAGCCATTTGTATATTTTTTCTGACGAGGCCAAAGCACCGGAAGACCAGGACGCAGTGCACTTGGTGCGCACCTATTTAAAAAATATAAGAGGTTTTAAAAGTGTTACTCCAGTTTTTCATAATCAAAATAAAGGTCTCGCAACCAGCATCATAGAAGGGGTGAGCGAGGTGTTTAAAACTTACGAGAAGGTGATAGTACTGGAAGACGATTTGGAAACATCGCCCCACTTTTTGAGTTATATGAACGACGCCTTAAACTACTATGTGCCAAATAAAATATGGAGTATTGCAGCGTATACGCCCAATATAAAAATCCCCATTGACTACGCTTACAACACCTACCTGGCACATCGCAATTGCAGCTGGGGATGGGCTACATGGAAGCAAAACTGGGAAAGTACCGACTGGGATGTAAAAGATTTTAAGGATTTTTTTATAGATAAGAACAAAAGACAGCAATTTGAGCGGGGCGGAAACGACCTTTCTATTATGTTGCTCAAGCAGCAGCAGCAAATCATCCACTCGTGGTCGGTTAGGTTTAATTATGCAGCCTATATAAACAACCTACCCTCCGTATATCCCACGCAATCCCACATCAACAACATGGGCACCGATGGTAGTGGCACCAACATGAAGAAAAGCGGTAAATATGACTCTGAATTAGTTTCAGGGGCAAGTACGGATTTTATTTATTGTCCTGATCATTTTATTTACGATGAAATAGGAAGCAGTTTTAAGCAGTTTTATAACACCTCGATGTATCGGAGGGTCATTAATTGGTATAAAACACAAAGGGCGATAATGAGATTAAAAAAAAGAAATCACCACTAAGTCAGAAAAAGCTCAAAGAAACACTATGGAATACAACGGATCACTAAGATTTATAATTCAATTGGGCTTTAGCTTACTATATCTAACAATTTTTTTGGATGATAATTTTCTTACGCAAACCTGCAATAGAAGTTTGTCGCTTTAACTCAATTTTTAGGTGTTTTTACTTTAGTAGATAGGGTGCTATTTGGTCCAGCGGTAATATTTTATCAGCTGCTCCTAACTTGGCGGCTTCCTTGGGCATTCCATACACTACCGAACTGGCCTCGTCCTGAGCGATGGTATGTGCGCCTACCTCTTTTAACTCCAGCAAACCTTTAGCTCCATCGTTTCCCATTCCGGTGAGCAGTATGCCCGTAGCGTTATTGCCCGCGTAGCGCGCTGCACTCCGAAAAAGCACATCCACCGAAGGACGATGCCTGTTAACCAAAGGCCCTTCCTTTACCTCCACAGAGTATTCCTTACCTACCCTTTTAAGTAGCATATGGTAATTTCCCGGGGCAATTAACACCCTTCCTTGATAAAGTTTGTCGCCATTTTCGGCTTCTTTAACTTCCAACTCGCAAATATTATTGAGGCTGTTGGCAAAGGATTTGGTAAAACCTTCGGGCATATGCTGTACAATAGCAATACCTGGCATTTTATCGGGCAGATTTTTCAAAAAATGCCTAATGGCTTCCGTACCTCCTGTTGACGCACCTAACACTATTATTTTTTCAGTGACACTAATGCGATCGGCTGCTGAAGCCTTTTTTAGAATTACATCAGCAGAGTATTTTGGCTGTACCTGCAAGGGCGCATTTACCTTTGGAACTGGTAACTCCTGGGCAGAGCTACCCGCACTTTGGCCACTATTTTTTTTCCGTGAGAGCTTGGATTGGGCAGCAGCTTTTACAGCATCGCAAATAAGTATCTTGGATTCGTTGATAAACTTAGCGGCATTCATAGCTGGTTTACCAATTATTTCGGAAGCTCCATATTCAAGTGCTTTCATAGCCACTTCGGTTCCTTCGGTGGTGAGCGACGAAATAATAACCACTGGAATAGGATATTGTGACATGATTTTGCGCAAAAACGTTAATCCGTCCATACGCGGCATTTCAATATCCAATGTGATTACATCCGGCACCTCCTTCAAAATTTTTTTTACTGCTATTATAGGATCTGCAGCGGTACCCATCACTGAAATTTCAGGATCCGACTCTAAAATAGAAGTTAAACTTTGCCTCACCACTGCCGAATCATCGACAACCAATACCTGGATCTTTTTCATCTCATCATCAATATTTATTCTCTATCGGTGGTGTTTAATCTGCATATAAAAAGACCAAATAGTCGTTTTATCTAGTTGTTTTATCTAATAACTTATGCCTTACCTCACCTGTGTCCGTAAAAAATATAATTTTCCTTCCTCGCTTACCTCCTGTGCTTGATGCCATTACCGGTATTTTACGTTCTTCTAGCATTAAACGGGCTACTCTGATATTTCTTTCCCCAATCATGATTCTGCCAGCACCGCTATCCATCATTTCGCCACCGCCAAATAATTTTGCCTGCAGGTCTTCGTGTTTCGATCCCAGAAAAAGCATTTTATCGATCAGTTTCTCAATGGCAATGTTACCATATTTTGGCGATGCCAAGTCGTTACCGTTCCAGTTTGGCAGCATAAAATGATTGATGCCTCCAATTTTTAATTTCGAGTCCCACATGCATACCGCCACGCACGAACCCAGTATGGTTTTCACAAGGTAAGGCTCCTTGCTTACAAATAGTGAGGAAGGATATAGAAAATGTTGTAAATAATAGTTCATTTATTTATCCTTAAAAAATCTCATCCTCCTCATCAAAGAAAATATCGTTACCCTCTCCACTAAATCCATCCACAATGTTTTTGGATTCGGGCACACTGATGGTAAAAGTAGAACCTTCACCCTTAACACTTGATATTTCAATCTGTCCACTTATTACATCTAACAATGCTTTTGTAATAGACAAACCTAAACCGTGCCCTCTATTAATAGAATTGATGCCCGTGTCTAATCTTTTAAAGCGTTGAAATATGGTTTGCTGATTTTTTTCGGATATACCGGTACCAAAATCCTGTACCGATAACTTTAACACATCTTCATCGTCTAACCACACCGATAAAATAACTTTACTGTCTTTATAACTGTATTTTAAAGCATTATTTATTAGGTTACTTAATATGAGTTTTAGTTTTTCCGAATCGGTTTTAAAATAAAAGTTTTTACCAAAACCGTGTTCTATATTAAACTGGACATCGAATGTGATACCCATCTTGCGCGAAATAATATTAAATGAATCCATTACGTTTTGCAGCAAGGTTCTAATGTTTACTTTGGCCACGTTGGGAGCAATTTCGCCTGCCTCAATTTTTGCCGCTACAAAAATATTTTTCAGCTGAAAATCGAGGTTAAAAGCCTCGGAGTGAATCAATGCCACCATTGAAACCACTTTTTTCCAATCGTGCTTTTCAACCGACAGGATAACTTTAGACAAACCCAAGATTGAAGTAAATGGATTTACAATTTCGTTTGAAATGTTGGATATAAAGTGACTTTTGAGTGCCTCCGAATCCTTCAGTTTTTTTGAAACGTTTTGCAATTCCACGGTCAGCTCCCTGATCTCCTTATCGTTCTTTTTTCCGTATTCAAGTCGCTCTTTTAGCTCCTTCAACAACTGTCTGTCTGTTAAATTATTCATTGTTATAGTTTTGAACTTTTATAATTTTCTGAAAATAGTTGGCTTAATATGTTCTAATGAAACGTCCATCCCAGTCAATGATTCGGAATGGCCTATAAAAAAATAACCGCCTGGTTTTAAATAGGTGCTCAATTTATTTATAACACTTTCTTGGGTAAATCTATCAAAATAAATTAAAACATTTCGACAAAACACCACATCAAACTTTTCGCTTATATTTGAATAAGTGGTGTCCATCAAGTTTAAATACTTTAAGTTCAGATTATTTTTTAACTCTGGTATTATTTTAACTGTTTGGTTCTCTTTGTCCTTACTCTTTAATAAGTATCTTTTTTTAAGCTCCAAGGGCACAATGTCAACCTTATTTATGGCATAAACTCCTTTGGCTGCCTTATCCAGTACGTTATGTGATATGTCGGTTCCCAGCATTTTAAAACTAAAGGAAGGCTGCTCCCGCTTGTACTCACTCAGGGTAATAGCAATGGTATAAAGCTCCTCTCCACTAGAACAACCTGCACTCCATATGTTAAAAGGTTCACGTGTTGCTTTTTCGGTGAACTTTGGCAAAACATGGCTTTTCAAAAAGTCGAAATGAACAGGCTCTCTATAAAAATCTGTTTTATTTGTGGTAACAACATTTAAAAAGTTAAATATTTCTTCCTGATGTCCCTCCTTACTAAACAAATAATCTTTATACTCGCTATACGAGCTCATATTGAGTTCACGTATCCTCTTTAACAAGCGACCTTGCAGCATAATCCTTTTAACAGGTGGCATTTTAATTCCAAATTCGCCATATATAAATTTGCTGAAGGCCTCAAAATCCTTTTCGGTTAGTTGAGCCTTAAAACAATCCAATCCATTGACATCTATGTTACTGTTTGCTTTCACTGTTTTTTTATTTGCTCAAGGATGCGACTTAATTCCAGTACATCGTTTTTACTGAACACATGGTCTGAATTCAATATCAGATAAAAATCATTTTTGCGACTACATGTTGCCTTTATATATTGCGGACTGTAATCGGCATCTATAAGTTTAAAATCTTCCTCCTCCGCTTCAAACACATCGGTTACTTCATCTGTAAGTATGCCCACCCTAAACGACGAAGCATTATCTGCGCGTTCCACATCAATAATAATGATACAAGTTTGTGATGTTAGCTTAACAGGTTGCATGCCAAATTTAACGCCCGTGTCAATAACTGGTATTACCTCATCAAGGTAGTCAATCACGCCTCGCATAAAAGTAAGTTTACCGGGCATATTACGGGGCTTTTCGTACTCGCGTATTTCGTTTACTTTACTTGCATGTAAAGCAAAAATTTCGTCACCTACTTTAAACGACAGATAAGAGTTATTACTATCTTCCATGTCCCTATTTTTTACTTTCGATTTGTGAAACAAGATGTAACAGATCGATCAGGTGTATCATCACGCCATTTTCCTGAACATCTCCCTGAAATGATTCTATTAGACCCATTTTATTTTGGAAGATAGGCGGTGTTATTCTTTCCGTTTTAACCTCAAAAACCTCTTTTACCATATCCACCAAAATTCCGAATTGTGATTCTATTTTATCCTCGGGCGACACAATAATAATAGAGGTATCCTTTGTTATTTCCTGTTGGTCTATATCCATTATTTTGCGCATATCGATTACCGGTAAAATATTACCGTGTAAATTGATAACACCCAAAATAAAATTACGTGCGTTTGGCACTTTGGTAAGTTGACCTTCGTAGGGCAATATGTTACGAACCATTAGGCTATCAAAGGCAAAGGTTTGCCCTTGCAGGCCAAACGAAATCAATGTTTTAAAATCACCTTCCATAGTTATTTGTGAATTTTTTGGTTTCCATATGAATGAATAAGCCTATTGGTATCAATAACCATTGAAATAGTCCCGTCGCCCATGATGGAGGCTCCGGATATAACTTCCTGATCTTTTATCATCCTACCCAAAGGTTTAACCACAGTTTGATACTCTCCGATAACCTTATCCACAATTAAACCAAACCGTCTATCCTCAAATTTAACAAGGATAATATGCTGCTTTTCGGGGCTTTGTAACTCGTTAAATATATTATGGAGATCGATAACCGGGAAATGCTCTTCGCCCAATTTAATAATACCATTAAATATGGTTTCGCGGTCGTTAGGCTGGATCGGAATTATTTTTTCTATCGCCGAAATAGGAATCACATATTGTCCATCGGCCACGCTTACCAATAGTCCATCAATAATAGATAAAGTTAAGGGTAACACCAAGGTAACAGTTGTGCCTTTATTCAATTCTGAATCTATGGAAACCTCACCCCTAATTTCTCCTATCTTGCGATTCACCACGTCCATCCCCACGCCTCTACCCGATAGATCCGACACCTCTTCTTTGGTGGTGAATCCACTTTGAAACACAAGGTCGAGAATCTCCTTTTTGCTTAAATCATGCCCTTCTTCAACCAGACCTTTTTTTATAGCTTTGCTTAAAATAACTTGGGGATCCATGCCCATACCATCGTCAATTATTTTTATAATTACGTTGGAGCCTTCGTAATAAGCTTTAAAAATGACATTCCCTTTTGGGTTTTTACCTTTTTTAATACGTTCCTCCGGCATTTCAATACCGTGATCTACACAATTGCGAATCATGTGGAGCAGTGGATCAGTAAGATGCTCAATAATATTTTTATCCAGCTCTATGTCGCCGCCCTCTATTATAAAATCAATTTCTTTGTTCAGTTCCTTTGACAAATCGCGCACCAGACGTTGAAAACGCATCAAATCATTTTGCAGAGGTATCAAACTTATTTCAAAGGCATTATCGCGCAGCTGTCGGGTAAGCTTCTCAATATTTTCTGACAAATCCAACATTTTAGGCTCCCTATTGGTTTCGGCATACAAATGCAGCTGTGCCTGAATGGTTACGAGCTCGCTAACTAGGTTTACTAGCTCATCAATTTTGGTGGAGGCCACCCTTATACTCGAAATCTTGTGCTCTTTTAAAAGTACTCTCTTCTTATCCGACGCGGTTTTATTTTCTTCTTCGCCCCAGAATATTCCTTTTAAAAGCTCTGCCGTAAGTTTTTCCTGGCCTAATTCACACTTTTCAACTATTTTAATAAATTCGGAATGCCTTAGTATATCTCCGTTAAATATTTCGGTAATATTTAAATCGCATTCATCTTCCACAAAAATAAACACGTCCTGTATTTCGTTGATACCCTCGGTTGTATTCAACACAATATCCCAGGAAACAAAACAATTCTCGGGGTTTAATTCGTTTAATTCAGGTACATTTTCATCGTGATACAAAACAATGGCATTACCCAATGCATGCAAATCGTCCAATAAATAAAGCGGGTTGGTTCCGTTTAACAGGATATTAACATGTGGCTTAAAATGGATAAGATAGGTTTTAGAGTCCTCGCTTGATAAAGATTCTAGAGAGTCTTCCTCTTTGCTTTTTGCACCCTTTTTAGCTTCATTATCCTCTTTGCTTATATCCACAAAGCTTTGAATCCTTTGTGTTAATTGAGCTAACTCACGCTTTTCTGATTCATCGCTTACATCACCTACTTCTAACAAATACTTAATTTGATCGATAGCGTTAAATGTTTCCGTAATTATATCTTCGGTAACCTTAAGTTTTCCATTTCGCACCCAGTCGTAAATCGTCTCTAAGTGATGTGTGAAACTACTTAGATCGTTGAATCCAAACATGGCTCCACCACCTTTAAGGGAGTGCATAGCCCTAAATATGCGTTCTATTATTTCTTTGTCTGTCGGGTCTTTCTCCAGAAGCAGCATGGCTTCTTCTAAATCATGTACATTGTCGAGTGATTCTTCAACAAACTTAGCCCTAAACTTATCAATCATGTTCCTGCATTTTACAAAACCAATGATTCAAAAAAACATTGCGTATTGCGTTTGTCTTCTGAATTGAGATTGTCCTGTTGGTTAACTGCTAGTTTGGCTATTATGGCCATAACAAGGTGAATGGTATTTGATTTTATTTCTTGTGAAAAAGAAAAATTTCCTTCGCGCAAGGCCGAATATACCCGTTCAACGGGCGATACCATCTCCGCAATGTTGTATATGTTCAACATTGGAGCCGTACCTTTAATTTGATGCAATACCATAAATATATCTTCAATAAGGACTTTAGTATCGCTTCCGTCCTCATCCTTGCGCAAGCAAGCTTCAATTGCATATAAGCTCTGAAGTGTGTCGGCAATAAATTTTTTCCTTATTTTTTCTATCATCGTAAAACCCGTGAAATAGCACTTAAAAGTTTCGCGGACACAAACGGCTTAATGATCCATCCGGTTGCACCGGCTTGTTTTGCCTCCATTTTTTTTGCTGCTTGCGATTCCGTGGTCAAAAACAAAATAGGAATGTGCTTATAAGCGTCAATTTCCCGTATCTTGCGAATTAACCCCAAACCATCAAGATTGGGCATATGCAAATCCGTAATAACGATGTCAATGTTGCGACCGTCTAAAAACTGAAGCGCATCTTCTCCGTCTACTCCCACCAATACCTCATACCCCTCATTTTCTAAAGTAAAGTTAACGACTTCTCTAATGCTTTCTGAATCGTCGACAATAAGTACTGTTTTAGCCATAATTAGTAATATTAATTCTAAAGTTTAAATAGATTTTTGAAACCTGAATTTGCCAGCAAATTGAATGTTTCTTCGTTAATTGTTCCCTGTAATTTACAGTTTATACCTTTATCGTGATAAGCCTTTTTTATAGCCAATACAAGTTGGATAAAGGTAATGTCTATACCGGCTGGGTTAATTAACCGCATGTTAATTGGTTTTGCATAGTCGATTAACCCCATAAGCTCTTCTTTAATAGCATTTACATGGTTAATGATCAATTCGCCCGAGAAAATAATCTCTTGCTCATTACTCTGCTGCTTTATATCGATTGAAAAAGATTTATTCATAGCACTAATTTATTTAATACACATTTAAGATTAGCTCCGGAAGTAAACTGATTTTACTAATCTCTCAGAGCTAAGGTAAACCGCCAATTCTTAATACTTCTCATAATTATCCATATCCATTTCCCTTTCCAAATTTATAAGGCTGTTCTTTGGATAAATATTTTTTTCTATGTGCGTCGATTGAACTTTTCCACGTTGGGTTTGCTGGGTGCTTTCTTTCCTTTTCACTTCATTGTCGGTTTTTACCTCAGCCTTCATCTCGTCCTCGTCACCTATTACAAAAAAGCTCACTGACTCCTTCAGCTTTTCAGCTAATACGGCTAGCTGCTCTGCACTTTGTGTAAGCTCATCCGACGAAGAAGCATTTTCTTGCGTAATAAGATTGAGCTGCTGCATGGCCATATTAATTTGTTCGGCACCTGTTTTTTGCTCTAAACTGGCGGCAGATATTTCTTTAATAAGCTGGGTTGTAGTTTCGATATCCGGAACCAATAACCGCGATTTTTCACCAGCCTCCTGCGATACTTTTAAACCTCCGTTAACAAGGCTATGTATTTCGTCGGCGGCCACTTTGCTTCTCTCGGCCAGCTTGCGCACTTCAGAGGCTACAACAGAAAAACCTCTGCCATGCTCACCAGCGCGGGCAGCCTCAACTGCTGCATTCAAAGCTAATATGTTGGTCTGAAACGCGATGTCGCCAATGATGGTGATTTTTGAAGCCACACTCTTCATTGCTTCAGCCGCCTGTGAAGATAACTTGTCGGCCACATTTACATCCTTGGCAGTTTCTACGGTTATTTTTTCAGTTTGTACCGCGTTATCAGTATTTTGGTCGATATTGGCCACCATCTCCTCTATCGAAGTGGATACCTCCTCGGCAGAAGCTGCTTGATCGGCCGAACCTTTGCTCAATTGTACCGAACTGTCCTTAACGTTCTGTCCACTAGTAACTAGGTCGTTGGCATTATCCTTAATGGAGATAACTATTTTTTTAATATTAAGAGCCATTGCTTTGAGCGCTTCTGCCATCTTACCTATTTCGTCATTCTGATCCACATCCAAATGTGCCGTTAAATCGCCACTCCCAATGGTTTGAGTAAAAACCACCGCTTTATTAAGAGGTTTAATAATGCTATTAAACAACCAATAGGCCACCGATATACTTACTAATACTAATAGCAAAATCATCAGGATAATAAAAATGCCAAACCATCCAAAGGTGCTCTCCATTTCATTTAAAGATGCTGAATTAAGTTTGCTAAATTTATCGCCAAGTAAAGTTAACTCCTCAATAATTTCGTTGCTCAATAGCATTATGTCACCCCCTTCGCTTACCATAGGCTCTACTTCAAAAATTACCATCACATCATCGTAAGCTTCAAAAGTGCTAAGGTTACTCATAACAATTTGTTGCATCTCAAACAAGGAGTCAGCTTTATGCTTAATAGTACTGTAAGTTAATTGATCGGCACTATCCCAATTATTTTTATTAGCATCAAGCTTTTGAACAAGTGCAGGATAATCATTGGCATGTAAATTTTCCAGCGCCACCTTGTCGGCCGTGCCCGACTGCTTGTCTATAAACACCCAGCTTTTAATAAGTGCTTTTGAATTTAGCACCATATCCTTAAACAACTGAATATTTTGTTGCGACGGACTATATACCTTGGTGATTTCCTCACTTAACGTACGACTATGATTTAACGTAACATACGTGCTAATACCATTAATTAAAATTGCCAATAGAATCAAACTGATTCCGGCCATCAACTTTTGCGCTATACTTAAATTCAATTTCATCTCATTAAAAATATTTGTTTTACATTTGGATGGCGGCAGTCATACTGGTTAATTTTGAACTGATGCTAAGTCCCAATTTTTGTGCGTTAGCATCATCAATCTCAAATTTCAAAACTTCGTCGCGCACTACAAAATTAATTACCGAGCCGTATTTGGTAGCACCCTCCGTTTCAGTTATCACTAAAGCATTACTTCCAATTTTCGACAATAAAGCCTCGGCATGTCTCGAAAAGTTAATGCTCGAAGACACATACAATACCTGGCACTTACTTACCTCCTCAACGGAGTTGAAAGTTTTAATGACCACATCCTGATAACCAAATTTTTTACCATCCGATTGTGAGCCTAACCATTCAACTATCTTGTCTTCTTTTAATACACCTATTATAAAATCACCCTTTTTCGCTTGCTCCGGCCATCCTATATATCGGATAAAATTTAAGGTGAACACCGATTTATACTTTTCTATCTGAGCAAAGCCAACTTTTGGCATCAGTAATACCAGAACGAATAATAGTACTATTTTTTTCATCACATTTTTCTTAAATAAATTATTTACCTCTCCCCTGTTACGGCCACTCCTACCATTAGGTTACTAAATTTATTTATAAAATGATGAAAAACGTCTGCAAGTTAAAAATACCACGGTCAAATGTGGCCATAATCAATATTTAAAATAAATTTGTGCTAAATAAATATTTATAGAATGAGATTTGTAAAAATAGTAGAACCGGACGACGGCGATACTTTTGAAATAAGAATTAAAAATACGCTTAATTCTTTCTTGAAGGAAAATAAGGGTAAGCATATTGTTAAGTTAGAAATATTTGTAAACAGTGCTCATATAGAGGCTTTTAACGATGAAAAAGATTGTATTCAGCAAGCTATTAAAACAACTTTTAAGAATAAAATTCCAGCATCGTCCATATTTTATGTTCCCATTTGTAATGGCAGCGAATTCACGATTCTGTATCAGATGTACGATGATAATTTAGAGATAGAATATAAAACATTGCTCGCACATCCTTACGTTATTGTAAAAAACAAAACTGGTATTGAGCTTTTTTCGGGCGGAATATGCTTTAACGAAGATTCGCTATTATTTTCAGCGCAGCGCTGTTTTGACCTAGCCGAACAGATCTTAATGGCTGAAGACATGCACTTTGGACATATTTACCGTCAATGGAATTACATACCCAGTGCCAAACAAACGACCCAACGGACACTCCTCGACAAAGATGGACTATCTGTTTTTGACGAAATACAAGATTTCTATTACGAAGAGACACTCTTTACAAGCGGCAAACCTATCAGCAACAACATACATCACGTTCACGATACGCTACTAATTAATTTTATTGCGTTTGCTGCAGATGAAAACAAAAGCAAAGCGGAGCCTAAACAAGATATAAGCTGGCTGAACAACCATACCGATTTAAAAGTAAAGCGGCCTATTGATGGTGCAACCGAACTCTGGTTTTCGACCAAACCTACCCTCGCTATTGCCGCATCCGACAACAATACCCAACAGCTGCAAAAGCAAGATATTGAAAAACAAACCATACAGCACTTAAAAAGCATTGTGGAGCTCACTAAGGCCAGTCAGTCGCAATTAAACACCGAGGCTGCGCTTAGTTTTTTGAAGGTGAGCGTTAGCCAAGGGCAGGATTATAAAAAAGTGGAAGAGCTAATAAAAGGTTCGCTACCACAAATACAAACCCTTTTTGTAAATTGCATCCCCAACAACCCAACGTTGTTAGTTGAAATAGAAGGTTTGATAAGTTAATAACAAAAACCTTACTCAAACGTTAGTTTCTTTTGTATTTAAAACATCTTTACATAACATGTGGATTTATATTGCACGTACCATATTAAAAAACAGGATTCTATTTTTAAGCATCCTGTTTATAATCACCGCTTTTATGGCGTACAAGGGTCGCGGGGTGGAAATGTCGTACCAGTATGCCCCTTTATTACCCGAAGACGATCCGGCCTATTTAGAGTACGAAGCCTTTGAAAAGGTTTTTAGCAACGAGGGTAACTTAATGGTTATAGGCATTACGGACAATGATTTTTTTAAACTCGAACACTTTAAAAACTGGGACAAATTAAGGTCGAATATCAATTTAATACCAGGGGTGAGCTCCGTTTTTTCGGTATCGGAATCCTTCGATCTTGTAAAAAACAAAGAACTCAAGCGATTTGAACTTGAACCTCTTTTTAAACATAAGGTATCATCGCAACATGAGCTCGATTCTATTAAAAACAGGCTTTACGAGCTGCCTTTTTATAGAGGCAACATTTATAATAAAGAAAAAGATGCCTATTTAATGGCTATTACCCTGGATCCCAAGTTGCTGCAAAGCCCCGAAAGGGTAGCCCTTATTAATGCGATAGTAAAAGTGGGCGACGAATTTACCCACAACTCAAAAATTGATCTGCACTATTCGGGGTTACCATACATTAGGGTAACCACCGCTGAGATGATAAAAAAAGAACTAAATATGTTCATTTTATTAGCACTCGGTATCACCGCCTTCATCATATTTTTGTTTTTCAGATCATTTAAGGTAGTAATGTATTCGATGCTGGTAGTGGGTACAGCAGTTATTTGGGTGGTGGGAACGCAGGCTTTGTTAGGTTTTAAAATTACCATTTTAACGGGCATGATACCACCGCTTATCATTGTTATAGGCATCCCCAATTCCGTGTTTCTGCTCAATAAATACCATCAGGAATTCAAAAAACATGGCAATAAGATAAAAGCGTTGCAACGTGTTATTTATAAAATTGGTAACGCCACCTTTTTAACCAACGTTACTACCGCTGTGGGATTCTCCACTTTTATATTTACCAGCAGCCGCATTTTAGTGGAATTTGGTATTATTGCGTCTATCAACATTATTGGTGTGTTTATATTGTCGATACTGCTTATTCCCATTATCTTCAGTTTTTTAGCTGTGCCCAAAGAAAGGCATTTAAACCACTTAGAGAACAAGCTGGTAAATAAAATGGTGAACAAGTTAATACACATTAGTCTTCATCATCGTCGTACCGTTTATATTACAACCATCGTAGTACTTATTTTGGGCGGCATAGGCATAGCCAATATTAAAACTACAGGCTACATGCTTGACGATATTCCCCACCACGACCCACTATATTTGGATTTAATGTTTTTTGAGGACAACTTTGATGGCCTGATGCCCCTTGAGATAATGATAGATACCAAATCGCCCAATGGCGTTTTAAAAACTGCGAACTTGCAAAAAATGGATCTGCTGCATACAAAATTATCGTCGCACCCCGATATTTCTTCCGCCATAACCTTATCGGAAGTAGTTAAATTTGCACGACAAGGTTTTTACAATGGCAATCCTAAATATTATGGTATCCCCAGCAATCAGGAGCGCAACTTTTTATTATCTTACGTTTCAAAGGGAAACGGCCAACAACAAAATGTTATCAGCACATTATTGGATTCGCTAAAGCAAAAAACAAGGGTTAGCTTTAGGATAAAAGATATTGGCACCACAAAAATGACCGAATTATACCAATTGGTAGAAGAGAGTGTGAGCGAAATATTTCCTACGGATAAATACCAGACAACCGTTACAGGGGCAAGCGTGCTGTTTTTTAAGGGCACTAAATATTTAATCCGCAACCTTTTTACCAGCCTATTTTTAGCTATTGTACTTATTGCTTCCTTTATGGCATGGATGTTCTCGTCAAAACGGATGGTGCTGGTTTCTCTCATCCCCAACTTAATACCACTGATAACAACTGCTGCCCTGATGGGCTATTTCGGTATTCCCATAAAACCATCTACCATACTGGTGTTTAGTATTGCTTTTGGTATTTCGGTAGACGATACGATACATTACTTGGCCAAATACCGCCAAGAGCTCAGCGAGACCAACTGGAGCATTAAGGCCGCTGTTGTTCTAGCTCTTAAAGAAACGGGTATGAGCATGATGTACACCTCCATTATCCTGTTTTTTGGATTTGGCATCTTCGGCTTCTCCAATTTTGGCGGAACCGTGGCCCTGGGTATTCTCATCGCCATAACCTTATTGATTGCACTTTTATCCAACTTAATACTTTTACCTTCGTTATTATTATCTTTAGAAAAACATTTAACCAACAAATCGTTTAGGGAACCATTGCTTCAGATATACAACGAAGACGAAGACATTGAGCTGGATGATTTGCGAATAGAAGGCAAATCGAACAAAAAATCCAACCCCACTTCACAAACAGATGAAACAAATGCTTAACATTAAACAAATCCAAGAGCTAATAAATACCGAACTCGACAACATAAATTTTATTGCCGAGCCCAAACAGCTTTATGCACCCATTGTTTATACCATGGCGCAGGGTGGAAAAAGAATTAGGCCGGTACTGTGTTTAATGGCGGCACAGCTATTTGGTCAGGACATCCAAAAAGTAATGTACCCTGCTTTAGGGTTAGAAATATTTCACAACTTTACCCTTTTGCACGACGACATCATGGACAATGCCCATGTGCGCAGAAACAAGCCTACCGTTCACCAAAAATGGAACGCCAATACTGCCATACTTTCGGGCGATGCCATGATGATAAAGGCGCACCAATTTATTTGCCAATGTGAAGCCGAAAAATTACCCAAAGCAATTGAGCTTTTTAATAGCTTAGCACTTGGGGTGTGCGAAGGGCAACAGTATGATATGGAATTTGAAACACGGAACGATGTTACTGTTGATGAGTACTTGGAAATGATAAGGCTAAAAACAGCCCTACTATTGGCAGGAAGCCTAAAGTTGGGAGCCATTTTGGCCAATGCCCCCGAAAAGGATGCCGACCTTATTTACCAATTCGGTATAAACATAGGCATGGCTTTTCAATTGCAGGACGATTATTTAGACAGCTTTGGCGAGCAAAAAACCTTCGGAAAAAAAATAGGAGGCGACATTGTTGCCAACAAAAAAACCTTTTTATTGTTAACAGCTATACAAAAAGCCGGAAGCCACGATAAAAGTAACCTTAACAATTGGGTTAGCGTACAACATGCCGATAACGATGAAAAAATTGCTGAGGTAAAAAAGATATATCAAAAGTTAGCAGTGGACACCGAATCGAAAACTAAAATGCACACGTATTATGATACAGCAATAGACAGTTTGAAAAAAGTTGATGGCAAACAAACAGTGAAGCAAGAATTGATGGATTATGCAAGTAAACTGATGCAACGTACAAAGTAAAAGTTTAAGGTTTAAAAAGTTCAAAGAGTTTAGAGTTTGAAGTTAGTGTTAAAAAAACTTTGAACTTGAAACTCTAAACGATAATATAAAAAAACATGATATGGCACAATTAGAAGGTAAGATAATTCAAGTAGTAGGACCTGTGATCGACGTTAGCTTTGAACTAATAAACGATCAGGAACTTCCCAATATTTTAGACGCGCTAGAGATAACCCGCGACAATGGCGAAACCATTACCATTGAATGTCAGCAACACATTGGTGAGCAAACCATTCGGTGTATTTCGATGGATGCTACCGACGGTCTGATGCGCGGCATGACCGTTATACCTACCGGGCAGCCCATTATAATGCCACCGGCAAATTTGGTTAAAGGGCGATTATTAAGTGTTACGGGTAAACCCATCGACGGCATAGGTGATATTTCAAAAGACCATGGAACCCCAATACATCGCGAACCGCCAAAATTTGAGGATTTATCAACCGAAACAGAAATCCTTTTCACCGGCATCAAGGTAATCGACCTCATTGAGCCCTATGCCAAAGGAGGTAAAATTGGTTTGTTCGGCGGTGCAGGCGTAGGCAAAACCGTACTTATTCAGGAGCTTATCAATAACATTGCTATGGGATACGATGGTCTTTCCGTGTTTGCCGGAGTAGGCGAGCGTACCCGTGAAGGGAACGATTTGCTGCGCGAAATGATTGAAGCTGGCATTGTTGATTATGGCGATGAGTTTAGAGAGAGCATGAAACACGGTGGATGGGATCTTTCGAAAGTTGATAAAAAAGCCTTGGACAAATCGAAGTTGACCATGGTGTTCGGTCAAATGAATGAACCTCCAGGTGCACGTGCAAGGGTGGCTCTTTCGGGATTGAGCATTGCGGAAAGCTTTCGCGATGGTGACGGAACTGGAGCTGGTAACGACATACTTTTGTTCGTGGATAATATTTTTAGGTTTACACAAGCCGGATCTGAGGTGTCGGCATTGTTGGGGCGCATGCCCTCAGCGGTAGGCTACCAGCCCACACTGGCATCGGAGATGGGCGAACTGCAAGAGCGTATCACCTCAACAAAAAGTGGTTCTATTACATCGGTACAAGCCGTGTATGTGCCTGCCGATGACTTGACCGACCCTGCACCCGCCACCACATTTTCGCACTTGGACGCCACTACCGTACTGAGTCGTAAAATTGCCGAGCAGGGTATCTACCCGGCTGTAGATCCACTGGATTCAACTTCTCGAATTTTATCTCCGGATGTGGTTGGAGAGGAGCATTACAAAACAGCACAACGCGTTAAAGAGATTCTTCAGCGTTATACCGAGCTACAGGATATCATTGCCATTTTGGGTATGGAAGAACTATCTGAAGAGGATAAGCTAGCTGTTCACAGAGCTCGAAGAGTGCAACGCTTTCTGTCGCAACCTTTCCATGTAGCTGAGCAGTTTACCGGATTAAAAGGTGTAATTGTAAGCATCGAGGATACCATCAAAGGTTTTAACATGATTATTGACGGAGAGGTAGATCAATATCCCGAAGCCGCCTTTAACTTGGTGGGAACCATAGAGCAAGCGATTGAAAAAGGCGAAAAATTGCTGGCGAGTGTGAAGAAGTAGGCGGGGAGCAAGGAGCGTGGGGCGTGAGGCGCCGGGCAATCAGACCTGTCAGCGTCCATAGACCTGACAGCGTCTATAAATAGTAAATGTCGCGAACCGAGTAAATGGAGAAAGCTTCGTCCCCATTTAATAATTAGTGAATAATAGGTTTTAAAGAAATTTATATGGATTTAAACTTAAAAATAATAACACCCGAAAAAATATTGTATTCGGCCGATGTGGGATTTATACAATTGCCGGGGGTAAAAGGCAGCTTCACGGTATTAAAGGGTCATGCCCCCATAGTTTCAACCTTAGCAAAAGGAAAAATAAGGGTGATAGGTAAGGATGGAAAAGAAGATTTTTTTGATTGTATCGAAGGCGTTTTTGAATGTAGCAACAACCAAGCAACCGTGTTGATGGGCAGTGAGTAGAAAGTTGAAAGTGAAAAGGGTTGCGAAACGAGTATGTAGATAAATAAATTCAAGCCCTCTTGGCGAAAAGTACAGGATGAACAACTTTAAAGCCCTGCGCAATTTGAATCAAAAATTCGTTTAATTCGCTAAATTCGTGGTTCATATTTGGTGGACGGCGAAGCTGGTTCACCAATCCAATCTCTCAAAAATCTAATAAAATAACTTTTGGAAAAGATATTAATTATCAGACTAAGTTCTATTGGCGACATTATTCAGTGTATGTCGGTAACTGCGGGCTTTAAAAACCATTACCCGGGTTGCGAGGTTCATTGGATTGTACGCAAGGATTTGGCAACTCTCTTAAAAATAGATCCACGTATCGACCGCCTTATCGAGTTTGACCGCGATGAAGGGATGGCAGGGATATTTAAAATGGCCTTCGACCTAAAAAAAGAAGGCTATACCCGTGTTTACGATGCCCATAGCAACATCCGCTCCAATATACTTAAAAATATTATTTGTCCATTGGGCATCGGTAGCAAACTCATAACGCGCCGTAAGCATAGGCTAAAACGGATGTTGCTGTTTAATTTTCAGATAAACCTGCTACCCAATCCATTCAAAGCCTTTGAATCGTTCCGCAAACCACTCGAAAAATGGGGAATTACCAATTTTGATACACCTCAGGATAACTGGGAATTCCCGGCAGAAACGGAGGAAAAGTGTGAACAATTGCTTAAGAATCAAACGGCCAAAAACATAACGTTGGTACCATCGGCTGCCTGGGAGCTGAAACGGTGGCCTGTGGCACACTGGAAAAAACTGATTACCCTTCTCCCCCACTTTAATTTTACCATTTTAGCCGGTCCACAGGATCACTTTTGCCAGGACATTGCTGATAGTGCCCCCGATAGGGTTATTAACTTGGCCGGAAAAACCTCGTTATTAGAAAGCTTCTGCGTTACCTCACAGTCAAAATACGTGATAAGTGGCGACACTGGATTTTTACATGCTGCCGACTTGTTTGACGTGGCCGGATGTGCACTCATGGGACCCACAGCATTTGGTTTTCCAACGGGCGAAAAGATGAAGATATTTAATTTAGGTTTACCCTGCCAGCCATGCAGCAAACATGGAAACACCAAATGCAAAATAAAAGAAATTAAAAAATGCCTGGTAGATATTACTCCAGAACAGATTGTGGCAGAAGTGAATAGGAGCTTTCCTGAATAAACAAAATCAATGATGCCAATGCTCACAGAACGTAATTTTTAAATGATACATACTTCCCTGCCTGATAGGGATACGCATAGTTGCTTGTACAAAACAATTATTTATCATCTTTACGTCTTTAATTTACGGCAATAATGCTATTTTTGCATTTTAGTAAAATGACACACTTAATATGACCATATTATTTATTAACTCCATCGGCAAAAATAAATGGGGCGGTGGCGAAAAATGGATTGTTAACACTGCATATGGTTTGCAAGCCTTGGGTCATAAGGTTATTGTAGGTGGTAGACCCAATTCCGTTTTAATAAAAAATGCGCAGGAAAAGGGTTTAGACACTATGCACATTAACTACCGTAGCGACTTTAGCCTATTTAGTTCTTTACGACTTACCAAATACATCAACGAAAATAATGTGTCGGTAATCGTGGCCAGCCTAAACCGCGATGTACGGATAGCCGGCTTTGCCGCACTGCTGTCCGAAAACAAAACTAAAGTGATAGGTCGCCAGGGAGTTCAGCTCATCACCAAAAAATGGAAGTATAAATTTACCTTCAAAAAATTATCGCACGGCATATTAACCAACTCCCAATCCCTTAAAAACATTTACGATGGTTATAATTGGTGGGACGATTCCTTTGTTAAAGTGATTTACAACGGCATATCGCAAACCGACACTTGCCAACAGCCTTTCGACTACTCCAAAATATGCCATTTAAATCCCCATACAAAGGTGGTACTGAGCGCAGGCAGGTTGGATAAACAGAAAGGGTTTGCGTACCTGATACAAGCCGCCAAAATTGCAAAAGATAATAACGACGACATCAAATTCTTTATTGCCGGCACAGGTAAACAGTTTAAATACCTAAGCAAACTAATCGCTGATAACAGACTCGAGCAAAATATATTCTTACTCGGTTTTGTCGAAAATATACATACCTTATTTGAGGGTGCCGATATTTTTGTGCTACCCTCCTTGTACGAGGGAATGCCCAATGTTCTTTTGGAGTCGATGCTCGAAATGGTACCGGTGGTTACAACCCCGGTAAACGGTGCGGTAGAGCTTATTGAGGAATCGAAAACTGGTTTTTTTATACCCATTAAGGACGCCAATGCCATCTATCAAAAAATAAAATTTGTAATCAACAACCCTCAGGTAGCAGCCACAATAGCAGCTCAGGCCAAGGATACCGTTTTAAATAAATTTAGTTTAGACCGCTCGGTGAATCACGTTGAAGCATATCTACAACAAATACTCAAAGAACAGGATGACTCGCATTCATCAAAAAAGCCTTTTTTCTTAAAAAAAAAAGTTTCAAGGCTCAAAAACTTGAGTCACAAAAACTTTAAATTCGCCTACTATCTATCCAACTTTGCAAAGCTCAAATTCCTCTCGGCCTTTTCCAGCAATGGTCTTAATAAAAAGTTGAAACTCGTAAACCGTTTTGATAAAGACTACCTTAAAAGTAGAGTGAATTACTATAACAAATTGAACGGTAACATTAGCTTAAAAGGTGAGACCAAAACATTGCGTGAATTTGTTTATACGGGCAAACTAAAAACTTACTTTTTCGACACTTGGATTTATACACGGCTTTTTAAGCCTGAACATAAATTTGCCTACGAATTTGGCGATGTTACCACCATACCCGATCAGCCCACCATCGTAAAAAGCCGCCCCATCTCGGATGACAACCAAAATGCTATTTTATTAAAACTGAATAAGGTGCGCCACTTTAATTTTGTTTATGATAAGCTCAGCTTGCACCAAAAACATAACATGTTAGTTTGGAGAGGCAACATCTGGAAACGCCAACCACAACGAATAGATTTTTTAGAAAAATACTTCAATAATAGAATGTGCGATCTTGGTCAAGTGAGCCAAACGGATTTTGAAACGCATTGGCTAAAGAATAAACTAAGTATAAGCGAACAGTTGCAGTATAAGTTTATTCTTTCGCTCGAAGGTAACGATGTGGCCAGCAATTTAAAGTGGATTATGTCGTCGAACTCTCTTGCCGTAATGCCGACACCTAAATATGAAACCTGGTTTATGGAAGGCACTTTAAAGCCAGACATCCATTATATCCATATTAAGGACGACTATTCCGATTTAAACGAAAAATTGGAATACTATATCCGTAATCCTGACAGAGCAGAAGAAATACGGTTGAATGCAAATGGGTACGTAAATCAGTTCAAAAACGAAAAAAGGGAAGAGCTGATTTCAGTGTTAGTTTTGGATAAATATTTTGATAAAACCAAATTATCATAACGCTGCGAAATCATTTAATGTGTTGTTTATTAACATCTTGCATATTGCAATTGCTCTTTACAGCTATTTATAGTTTTACTATTTTTGTCTCAAATTTAAAATTATGAACATAATGACTAAATATCCTACTTCATCATTAATTATTGCAACTTACAATTGGCCAGAGGCATTAGAACTGGTATTAATGAGCGTTCAAAAGCAAGTTTTATTACCCAATGAAGTGATTATTGCAGATGATGGCTCAACTGAAAAAACCAGAGCCTTAATTCAGAATTTTCAAAAAAATTTTCCGATTCCTCTAATTCACGTATGGCATAAAGATGATGGATTCAAATTGGCAGAAATTCGAAATAAGGCGATAAGTAAAGCATCTTTCGATTATATTATTCAAATAGATGGCGATGTAATTTTACATAAAAATTTCATTAAGGGTCATCTAAAAATGGCGAAAAAAGATACGTATTTAAGAGGATCTAGAGTCCTATTATCAGACTCGTTTTCTACAAATATATTGCAGAATAAAAAGATTAAGTATGATTGGTATATCCCTGGATTATTAAATAAAATGAATGCTCTGTATCTGCCATTTTTGTCAATACTACTAAAAAGTACAACTACCGATTCTGCAAAAGTAGCCACTAGTGCTAGAGGTTGCAATATGAGTTTTTGGAAAACAGATTTAATTGAAATCAATGGCTATAATGAAGCGATGACAGGTTGGGGTAGAGAGGATTCGGAAATTTGTGTTAGGCTTATAAATGCCGGTAAAAATAGAGAAATAATAAAATTTGATGCCATACAGTACCATATTCATCATCCATCTAATTCAAGAGAAAAACTTAATATAAATCATGCAATTTTAGAAAATGCAATACAGAAAAAAATTGTTTTCTGTAAAAACGGTTTATCTAACCACAATTCTTAACAACTTGATATATTGAAAAGGACTCTAAAAACTCCATTATTTCAGCTAAAAAAACATGACTTCATATTTACATGACCAAATAATTTAGCAAACAACACATATAGCATTTATTGAGCGTTTATAATATCCAAACTTGTTCGGACACCTACGGTAAGAAATATGAAGAATTTAGGCAAACCTACTTTTAATTTCGGAGATATGACTTTTAATCAACCGTTAGTAAGCGTTGTAATGTGCACTTACAATGGAGCTTTGTATTTAGAAGCGCAACTAGAGTCCATTATGAGTCAATCTTTACCACCCGCAGAAGTAATCGTTTGTGATGACGGCTCGACTGATGGAACTGTTCTGATACTGAATGAATTTAAAATAAGATATAGTCAAATTAGGGTAATTATTAATGAAACCCGTTTGGGGTTTAATAAGAATTTTGAGAAAGCACTTGGATTGGCTACTTACGATTTAATTGCAATATCAGACCAAGATGACATTTGGGTAAGAGAAAAACTGGAATTTCTTGCATCCGGCTTTACAATAGGTTCATCTGTTGTGTATTGTAACTCTCTTCGATTTAGAGATAAAATTCCCTATGCTTTAAAGCCCTCAAATTCATATAGGCGAGTGCATGGGACTTGCGTTAAAAGGCTTTTTTTGTATAATACTGTTAGTGGGCACGCTATAATGCTAAAGAAGGAATTTTTAAAAAACATTTTGCCATTTCCCTCTAAGGGGTATTACGATTGGTGGATTGCGATGGTTTCTTGTTGCAATGGTGGATTGAGTTACGTTAACAAAGTTCTTGTTTATCAAAGAGTTCATCAAAACAATCAGTCCATAAAACAAAGGCCCAGAAATGAAAAAAGCACTGAGTATAAACTAGAGGTCATCGACCAACTCAGATCCGCCGTCAACATACCTGGAATTAGTAGATCGGACAAATTATTGAGTATACGTTTAGCGAATTTGTTAGTAAGTACTTTGATATCAGGCTTCAATTTCCGGTGCTTCTATTTAATAATGAAAAATTCAAAATCATTTTTTTATAAAACAAAGCGATTCATTAAATTACCATCAATTATCAAGTATGCATATTATTTTTCAACAAAACATAAATGTTAAAACTCAAGTTTCGGAGTACCGTAACTAGGTGATAATCTTTTGTTCTTACGTTCCCTAAATAATAATCAATTGGTTCGATTATCTAGATCTTAATCTGGCCTCACAATATCTCTCTTGGCTATTGCCATTATACTAGCATCACGCAGCAGCCTTAATGTTTCAGGTGCATCATGTACTATATTCGTCTCAATTAAGGTGTGCCGAATGAAATTTATGTTTTTGTAGCAATCCGCGAATGTAGCTGTGGCTTTTTTTGCGTAGTGCTTAAAGTTATTTACACCCTTTTAATAAACTCCATCGCCCTTCTGTGCTGGAAAATACAATACCGAAAAGGATTATTTTTATAAAAACGATTTACATAACAACACATTTAACCACCTGATATTTTGAAAATAACTTTAAATCCTACTTTAATTAGTTTACTATAAGCCCGACCACTAAAAAAACATTACATGTTAATCTGGAGGGTAACATCTGAAATGCCAACCATAAAAAATAGTTTTTTTAGAAAAAACACTTCGAAAATAAAATTTGGAACCAGAGGCTAAAACTAAAGCTATGTATAAAGGACTAGTTGCAATATAAATTTATACTTTCGTGAGAAGGAAATGAGTATGTAAAACAATTCAAAAACACAAATAGAGAAAACCTAGTTTCCGCACTGGTGCTTACAAAGTGTTTTAAAAGAACTAAATTATTATAAATGAGAACAATAGGAGTAATATTAGCCGGTGGCAGTGGAATACGGTTTGGAAGCCAAAAGCCAAAACAATTTATGAAGGTTGCCGGAAGAAAAATACTTGAACATACCATAGAAGCTTTCCAAAACTCAACATACATCGACGAATTGGCTATTGTAACCCATAAGGGCTATGTTGAAGAGGTTGAAGAAATTGTTATCCTCAATGGATTTAGCAAAGTAAAAAAAATATTGCTGGGTGGCAATACCAGAAATGAATCAAGCCTTTCCGCTATAAATGCCTATTGGGATCCTAAAAGTAATAATGAGGTAAACCTAGTTTTTCATGATGCAGTGCGCCCGTTTGTATCAAACCGGATACTTTTTGACATTCAGAATGCTTTGATGGAGTACGATGCCGTAGATGTGGCCATACCGGCTACCGATACCATTATTGAAGTGAAGGACAACAAAATAGTATCCATCCCGGATCGGAGCAGACTCATGAATGGCCAAACCCCCCAAGCATTTAAGATATCTACCATTAAAAAAGCATACGACATAGGCTTAAAAGATCTAAACTTTAAAGCGACCGACGATTGTGGCGTTATAAAAAAGTACCTGCCCGATACGCCCATAATGGTAGTTTTAGGCGATCCAATTAACATCAAAATCACCCATGAATTAGACCTTTTTATTTCCGACAAAATATTCCAGGTCCGCCACACAGAACGGTTCGACCATACAGATTTTAACCTGATTAAAGATAAAGTAATAGTGGTATTTGGAGGTAACGATGGAATTGGAGGAGCAACAGCAGACTTGGCTTCGCAATACGGAGCCAAAGTGTTTCGATTTAGTCGAAGTTTAAACAACACTGACATTACCAAACCCGAAAACGTAAGAGGTGCCCTAGAAAAAGTTAATAATGAATGCGGACACATAGATTACGTAATAAACAGTGCAGCGGTCCTCGAACATCAGCCTTTAACACAAATGAGCTATGAATGCATTGAAAACTCATTAGATATCAATTTAAAAGGCGTTATTATCATCGCCAAAGAAAGTTACCCTTTCCTATGCAAAAGCAAAGGACACCTACTTAACTATACCTCTAGCTCTTATACTCGAGGTCGTTCTTTTTACTCCATTTATTCATCCTCCAAAACTGCCATCGTTAACCTAACGCAAGCGCTAGCCGAAGAATGGGAGACCGATAATATTAAAGTAAATTGCATTAACCCGGAACGCACCAGAACTCCAATGCGTACAAAGAATTTTGGCTTAGAACCCGAAGAGTCCCTGTTAAAAGCAGAAGATGTTGCCAAAACTTCGCTTAATACCTTATTGAACGATTTTACCGGCCAAATTATTTATGTGAAAAAAATATTAGAATAATACCTTAAAAACGCAAACTCCTAACCGATTAAAAGAAGTAAAACACTGTGCAAAAGAATATTGCACAGTGTTTTGATAGTAAAGTTTTATCACTTATTTTTATGGTGCAAAACAATAAAACAGGATAAAACCTTATGA
>JAGXIO010000121.1 GCA_024635555.1 Saccharicrinis sp. | reverse complement strand
GTCCGACAAAGTATACCCTAGCTCCAAACTACGAAGTTTTATATAATCACCATCCTGTTGCCAATAAGATGAATATGTGCCAAAATTATTCCTATTATTCTCCGATGACAACCGAGGATAGCTCGCTGTAGCTTTTGTTGCTTCATTCCATCTACCTAAGGCAATTGGGCTTACTGTCCCATTATTTTGAAAAGCTTTATAATAATCGGTACCTAGGTACACATCGGTTCCAGATATTCCATGAAATAAAGCATCTATGTCAAAACCTTTGTACTTTAATAATACATGTAAATTAAAATTAAGTTCTGGGAGATTTGATTTACCAATCGCATGAATATCTTTATCATCAATTACATTATCATTATTCATGTCGCGATATTTAATATCGCCAGGCAACACTATATCTGAAAAATTTTGTTTTGGACTTGCATCAATTTCCGCCTGATCCTGAAACAAACCAATGGCCTCATAACCAAATGGCTGAATAACAGAATTCCCCGTTCTGTATTGCCAATCATAAAGCTGTGGCACTTCAGAATAGTAATCAAGCGTATTTTTAGCATACCATGCATTGGCTTCAATTACATATTGAAAGCTCTTCGCTTTACTACTAGTATAACGAATCATAGTTTCAAAACCCTTATTTGAAACTTCGCCAATATTTAAATCAGGAAGTGGCAATCCTAAATAACCAGGGACATCAGAATAAGGCTTGCCTATAATATCGTATCTATTTTCTTTAAATACTTCTAAACTAAAGTCTATTCTATTTAAAAGAGAGACCTCTAATCCAACATTAAGCATTTTGGATTTTTCCCATGTAACATTAGCGTTAGGATAAGCACTTTGGTGCATGCCAGATACAGATGTATTTGCGGTACCAAAATTATATCCTCCACTATAATTGTATACTGGTTTAAAACTAAAGCGATTCACCTCGATAATATCATTACCTACAAGTCCATATGAGCCTTTCAACTTTAAAAAAGTAACCGTTGAATTTCCTTTAAGAAACTCTTCGTTTGAAATTACCCAACCAAGTGAAGAGGCAGGGAAAAACCCATATCGATTGTCTTTATGGAAATTTTCTGATCCATTAATACCAAAAGAAAACTCAGCTATATACTTATTACTAAAAGCATACGTAAATCGGCCACCATAATTATTGTGTTTATACGGAAAGCTTGATATAGCTTCAACTCCTCCTATTCTATCCACGGTATTATCACTTCCGGCCAATAATAAGCCAGAAATTGCGTGATTATTAAAAGTTCTTTCGTAATTAACGGTTGCTCTTAACGCAAACTGTCTCCATTGATCAGACGCATTTTCTACTCCATCCAATGAAGTATTTTGCCCAATTTTATTATAGACAATTTCATCGGTGCTATTCTTAGAAATAGCAAATCGTTCATATTCTCTGATCTTACTTGAAGAACCTTTAAAATAATTATTAAACGAAATTGCTCCAGAAACACTTAACCCTTCAGTTATAAAATTTAGTTTCTCTGTAAGCTTAAAAGTACTCTGAAAACGTCTGGCATTAGACTCAAAAAAACCTAACTCCAACAAATCGCCCAAAGGATTTGAATTAATATTACTTCCACCATAACTTCCATTTGGATTATATACCGGAAAAGCATTAGGGGCAATCTTACCTAATCCGGAAAACACATCCGATGCCCTATAACTCCCAGGATTCGATTTATTTTCAACGGATCCTGAAAGATTAAGAGTGGCAGTAAGATTTCTGTTCAAATCAACATCAATATTGGAGCGAACGTTGTACCTATTATAATCAGAATTAATACTGTTATCTGACATATCCCCTGTTCTTTTATAAATGCCCCCATTAGAAATAGCATTCAACGCTACAAAATATCGAACATTCTCAGATCCACCAGTAAAACTAAGACCATAATTAGATAGCCCAGCTCTTTTCCTTAACAATTCGTCATTCCAATTAACATCAGGATGAAAATAGGGATCACTACCTAATTTATAAGCAGACATATCCTCGGCAGAATACAATTCTGCCTTTCCATCATTGGTTAAAGCTTCGTTATACAAAAGAGCATAATCATAGGATCCTAAATACTCAGGAAGTTGAACAGGACTTTGAAAACCATGTTTTAAACTAAAACGAACCTTTAATGGTTGGTTTTCACCTCTTTTTGTAGTAACTAACAATACACCATTTGCAGCTCTACTACCATATATAGCAGTAGCTGAAGCATCTTTCAATAAAGATATTGATTCAATTTCATCAGGAACCAAATTTTCGTAATCCCCTTCAAAACCATCAATAATAACTAGGACTTTATTATTTTTAAATGTTCCTATCCCTCTAGATAAAATTCCTGGTGTATTATACCCAGGCTCAGCCCCAAATTGCTGAACAGTTAATCCTGGAAGTCGTCCAATTAGTGAAACGCCCAAATTAGAATTAAAACCCTTCTGTAACTCCTCGCCCTTAACAGTTGATACTGAACCGGTAACTTTCCAATTAGGTTGTTCACCTAATAGAACTTGACTGATTTCTATTTTGTTGTTACTAACAGTATCCTGCTCTATAACTTGGGCATGGATTGTATAACTAAAACATACACTAAATGCTAAAGTTAAAACGATCCGATCTTTATATTTTTTTATTACTTTCTTCATATTTGTAAATTAAGAATAAAAGTCTTATTTCTAGTATCCTGGGTTTTGTAGTAAATAATCCTTAAGGACTTCCATACGTGGAAATGGATGTAAGTACATGCGTTTATGAAAAACTCGAGTTTCAAAAACGTAAAATTCATACCGATACTCTGTGCTATTTGGAATTTTAAATGTTTTCACACCAGTCATTTCACCTGACATGACACCATCTTCTTCGGCAATTTTCCATCGTCGGATATCCCACAAACGCATATCCTCGTATGCTAATTCAACGGCTCTTTCGTTTCTAACTCGGTCTCTAAATTCCGATTTGGATAGTCCTAATGGCAAAGAAGGCATTCCTGACCTAGAACGAATGATATTAACTGCTTCATACGCTTCTGTAACTGGCCCTTGCGCCTCATTTAATGCTTCGGCATAATTCAAATAAAGCTCGGCCACTCTAAACAAAACATTGTTGATAGGGGGCTTAACGCTCCACGACTGATCATATGAAGCCCATTTATGAACCCACACGCCTACACACAATGCTTCATGTTTTCCACCCACATAACTTTCTACAATCCCAAGTGTATTGCTCCATTTAGAACCAACAGGCGCCATGGTTTGATAAAACCGAGGATCCAATTCGCTGTATTTTTGCAGTAAATCATTTCCGCCAGCTGAATTCCAAGTTTGCGGAGTTCCGTCAGCCTGTTTTTCGTATTTACTTACAAAATCATGTGGGGCAGACGTACCCCCCCAACTCACATTAAACACCTTAGGAATTAAACCATTTGTAGGCCAATTCCAAAAACCTCCATTTAAATTAAGCTTATTGGCCAAAATAATTTCAGAATTATCATTTTTTTCCCACACGTTTCTATAATTCATATTTGTCGCCGTAGGATCATTAACCAGTGAAAACCCCCCTTCATTGGCTCCATCAATTGCAGCTTTAGCGGCATCGGCAGCTAATTGCCATCTGTTTTGATCTTCATTACCATAAGAAATTAAATCATTATTACTACCAAAATCTAAATAAGGAGTAGCACTATTAAATAGAGGACTAGCTGCAAAAAGAAGCGTTCTGGATTTTAATGCTAAAGCAACGGCTTTAGTGGCTCTTCCACGAAATTTAGACTCATAAGAACTTGGCAATAAACTAGCTGCTTCGGTACAGTCATTTACAATAAAATCAACCACATCTTTTACCGACGACCTAGGGATCTTAAAGGACTCATTTGGTTGAAGAGCATGATCAAGGATAGGTACTCCGCCATAACGTTTTAACATTTCGAAATACAAATCCGCTCTTATAAATAGAGCTTCACCTTTTGTTTGATTAACATATGCTTCACTTGCACCAGGCACCCCGTCAATGTTTTCAAGTAAGGTATTACATCGGCGAAGGGCTTCCCATCGCCATCTCCATCTAGATCCATCTTCAGATGAACCATTTTCGGTAATACTTCCTTGATTCCATTGATTGGGGGCATTCCAACCTTCATTCACTTCACCTTCATCGGTAATACCCGCAGTCATTGTGTAAGCGTCAAGATGGTAAGTTCCTCTAATTGGAACTATTGAATGCAATCCAACTTCATACATTCCGGCAACAAATTTTTCAACTTCAAGAGGTGATGAAAAAATCGTATCTATCGTAACATCAACTCCTGGTGCCTTGTCAAGAAAATCTCCCATCACATCTTCACATGAATAAAGTGAGAATATTAACAAGGCAGAACAAATTGCTCCTATTATAGTTTTCATAATTTTATTTTAAAATTTAATATTTACACCCAAGTTAGTTGTAGCCGTTACGGGATAGGGTTCTAGGTTATTTACAGGCTCAGGCAACTCAGGGTCTTCACCGGGAAATAGGCTATCCCAAACAAATAAGTTACTTCCATTTGCATATATCCTACACGACTCCAATCCAATACGTCTTAGCACGGCACCTTTAAATGTATAACCAATCTCCATATTCTTTAAACGAACATAACTGGCATCGCGAATCCAAAAAGAGGAATTCACATAGTTATTTTTTTGAACATCGTCACCTACTGACAAATGAGGCAATAAAATTTTATCACCATTATCATAGCGTTCCTGAGACCAACTATAACGCAATAATTCAGGTGCTCCTGATTCCTGATCAAAGAAACCTCTGTTTGTTCTTCGAGAAGTGTTCATTGATACATGTGTTGCCCCTTGAAAAAGAATTGAGAAATCGAAGTTTTTAAAATCAAATCCAAATGACCAACCTGCAACTACCTCGGGAAAATCAGAATAGCCTAAAGGAACCTCATCTTTACTATCGATAATGCCATCTCCATTAATGTCTTTATACTTTATATCTCCAGGTTGTAATATATTATTCTGACTTTCAACTTTGGGTCTATTAGGATCGTTAACCTCCTCCCACGAATTGTATAAACCATCGGCAACAAATCCAAAGAATTGGTCAAGCCTCTGACCTGTTCTATATTGATAAGTCAAATCTCTTGATACTTCAGATATGTAAATGATTTCATTTGTGGCATAGGTAAAATTAAACTTAGTCCAATATTTAAATCCCCCCACATTACTTCTATAAGTTATATCCCCATCAAAACCACCATTATTCATTTTTCCACTATTTAATGAAGGAGAATTATCTGAATTACCATAAATAACAGGTAAATCTTGCAGACTAACTATAAGTATATCATCTCGCTTTTCATCAAACCAATCAACTGTAACAGCTAATTTATTATTAAACAGATTTAAATCTACTCCAACATTCCTCTTAACTGCACGTTCCCATACAAGAAAAGGATTGCCATTTTTCCCTTCCGAAGCTCCACCATAATAGCTTACATTATTACCAATTTCACCCCAATTGGTTCCTCCGGTATAAAGATAGGGCGATGGTTGGTATGCAAATCGAGTCTTCGGATCAATTTTATCATTCCCAACCTCACCTGCAGTAGCTCTTATTTTAAGGAAAGTTACAATATCACTTTTCGGGAAAAAAGGCTCTTCAGAAACAACCCAACCTACAGATGCTGAAGGAAAAAATCCAAATCGCCTACTTGGTGCAAAATTTTCAGTACCTTCATACCCCATATTCGTTTCTAGCAAGTATCTTCTTTTATAATCATAGGTTAACCTACCAGCCCCACCTTGATATCCATTTGGGACTTTATAAGCAAAATCAGGATTAAAATCTTTACTTTGTTTATATAACAACATGGCAGTCACATTATGAGAACCAAATTCTCTCTCATAGTCTAAGCCAAATTCAGTATAAGCTTTTCTGTTCTTATAATTATCAGTAAGAATTGAATTAAACCCAAAAGGAGTTTCTTCTCCCTGTGGTTGATATACAACTGCTCCCTCATCTCCCCTAATCGCATTGTATGTAAGCAATGGATATCTAGTATATTTCGACCTTTCAGCATAGTAATTTTGATAGGAGAAGGTTACATGAGTTTTAAGCCCTCTAAGAAGAAAATCTAATTCGTAATTAAGTCTTACAGATCCTTTCAAATAATTTTTAAAATTAGATGCGTAACCTCCTCGTAGCATAGCTTCAAAAGGGTTTTTGTGACTTTTACCTTCTAGGTGAAGGATTTTCCCTTCGTATAAACCTGGAGAATTAACCGGATTGCTTCTCATCAAGTCATCCATAAGAATCTTCGTATCGATATCAGCTCCTTTTCTATCCTCTATTTCTGATGAAATATTAACACTGATATCTAAACGTTTAGTCACCTCAAAATCAAGATTTGAACGGAAGTTATAACGCTCGAATCTAATTTGCGGATCAAAATCACTTGTTAAATTTTCGGTTTTAAACAATCCTTCCTGCGAAAAGTACCCCAATGAAATAAAGTATTTAACTTTTTCGGTACCGCCAGAAACATTCAAATTATGCTGATGTTGAAATGCCGATTTTTTAAGAACCTGATCCTGCCAATTTGAGTTTGGATGAAATATTGGATCTGTACCATTTCTATATAATTCTATATCTTCATCGGTATATTGAGGTACATAAGGACTTCCAGATACGTAAGAATCATACTTTTTGGCCTCATTAAACATCCTACTATAATCATAGGCACCTAAACTTTGACGTAAATTAACAAACTGAGAACTTGCCATACTTGATCGTAAACTAAACTGTGGTTTACCAATCTTCCCTCTTTTTGTTGTAATTAACAACACCCCATTTGCTCCTCTAATACCGTATACAGCAGTGGCAGAAGCATCCTTTAAGACCGTAATATCCGCAATCTCATTGGGATCAATATTGTTATAATTGCTTGTTTCAATACCATCAACCATAATCAATGGACCTGCTCCTTCTCCAAATGTTCCAACTCCTCTAATTCTAAGAAGCGATTGATCTTTACCCGGCTCGCCACTACCTTGAACAGCAATTAATCCAGATACTCTCCCTACCAAAGCATTACTCAGATTGGCTTGAGGAGATTGAAGAATTTCATCTGTTTGGATATTAGATATAGCTCCAGTAACTGTAGCCTTATTTTGAGTACCATATCCTACTACAACAACCTCATCCAACCCAAACATTGACTCCTCAAGAACAACATTAAAGTAGGTCTTACCTTTAATTGGGACAACTACATTATCAAAACCAATAAATGATATGACTAAATTGGTAGAACCTTTTGGTACGCTCAGATTAAATTCACCATTAAAATCCGTTACTGTACCAGTTACGGTTCCTTCAAGTACAACAGTTACCCCAGGAATGGCTTCCCCGGTTTTGTCAACAACAATCCCGGATAAATCAGACTTACTAGCGACCTGTCCATATACATGAACAATTGATACCTGAAGAAAAAACAATATAGAAAGAACGATAATCTCCCTATGTCTTAACCTCCATCTCGATTTTTTCATAAAAATAGATTTTTTAATAAAACTGTTAATAAACATTAATAATATGCAAATATATCAGCTTTTAGAGAAACTAGATTGTCGTAATTTTGCAATTGATTGACCTATTTTTGCACAATTTAATCTTTCGCTGTTCTTTTTAACAACAAATAAATCAAAATACACAATTGAATTTCTGTATGAAGTTCATTCGAGTCTCATTTGAAATAATATTTGCGTAAGGTTCAGTAATTCAGATAGATCTACAACAATCTCTAGTAGGAATAAAAAGGAAGTTTTTTCAGTCAAAAAAGGACGACTTTTACTGTTTCTATTTTATAAGTGACTGATATCAATTCTCATATTTTTAAAATTTTATTTACAGTCCTCATTGGGTTTTGGTTATCAATTAGTTACAGTGTAACTTGCGGGCATAGATTTCAGAGTATCCAATGCGCACCAGTCCCTCCACGGGAGTCTATACGGGTTATTACCGTTTAGTTGAGAGCTATCGCAACCACAGCGATCGGGTCTGTCAACGCACTATTTTGAAAGCCGGTTATCTCGATGGTCTGTGACTACTGACCAGTTGAACCTGATCCAGAAGATACAAAGCGCAGGTAAAAGAAGAAACTGCAGCCAAAACAGAAAAACAAAGGCTCTGAATCTGGAAAAGAAAACAAACTGGTTGTGACGTCCATCAATTGGGCAGTAAAATAAGGCGTTGACATCATTGCCCTGAGTGGGGTTTATTTTCTGGGTCGCTCAACCGGCTGTCCGCTAAAATTTGTACTTTTACTCATGGCTAACTTTTTTGTCTCGTAAATTCAAAGGTAGCCAAACTGGGTCGGTCTGAAAAATGACTACCCGGTTAAATATTTTTACCGGACTCTAATGATTAGAAATTAAAGACAAGGCTGAGAATATTCAACGTGAATAATCAAGATAGGCATCTTAAACAACTAAATCACTGTTATTTATGAAGATTACTAATTGGCTTTTACAGAAATCAATATATGGTTGGTAGTGAGAGGTTCGGTTCTGCGGCTTATACTCTTAAAGAGTATTCGGCAGATATATTTATTATGACTATCACAAACACTTGTACATGTCTGTTTTGTAAAATAATCAATCATTTCCCCTGACTCACTCGATCAACCAAATAAACAATTGACTGGTGTGATATTCCGGAATGCAGACTCAGGCCAATTTCACAGGTTCGGCTGGTTGAATAGCCGCTTTCAACTTCGGGTGGAAGCTGTATTTTCAAATCACGCAGGCCATGTTGGTTTAACTCCGGAAAGGAGAAACCGCGGTCGCCGGCAAAACCACAACAGTTTGTTTCGGGAACAATGACTTTCGCAGCACATTTTTCAGCCAGCTCAACCAGCTTGTCTTCCAATCCCATTTTTTTCATGCTGCACACCGGAAACACTGTTATGGTTTCCTGTAAAGGTGTAATTTCCAGATTGGGCAAAAGGTATTCGAGAATAAATTCTACCGGCTCATATAGTTTTAAACCCGCTTGCATGTTTTCCTTCATCGTAAACAAACAAGGACTCATGTCGCATAAAACCGAATATTTGCCGTTTTCGCTTGCTATCAAAAGAGCTGCTTCCAGCTCGTTAGACTTTTTCAATCCGGCTTCGGTATATCCTTTACTTGAAAAAGCCATTCCGCAGCACAGGCTATTTAGACCTTCAGGATAAATAACTTCGAAACCGCCTTTGTTCAACAACTCCATCATTTTTTCTGAAAGCTGTTTTTCCTTTTTATGATCCTTCGAAACGCCCATCGACCGGTTGATACATGAAGGAAAGTAAACCACCTTTTTCGCAGATTCCAAGCCTTGCTTAGTCTTAATCTTTTTTGATCCCGAAGGCATAAATTCATTCCAGAGTGGAACGCGGTTTCCTGAAAGTTTTCTCATTCCTCCTGAAATACCTTTCATTATTGAAGTTCCCAAGATAGAGTGAAAGAATCCGACAGTTGAAAGTGCAGCGCGAACTATTGCTGTTGTTCCGGCCATCCGGTCGGCAATCCAGACTGCACTTTTTTGGTTGTCACCAATTTCTTCTGTTCGCAATGTTTTGATCAGTTTCCCTGTATCGATTTTTACAGGACAGGCTATTGCACACAATCCGTCGGTGGCGCAGGTTTCGTTTCCGGAGTATTTGAACGCTTTGGCAAGTGAGGCTGCGATGTGAGGTTCATGGCCAGTTCTGGCCAGACTGGCCATTTCACGGTAAACCACAATGCGCTGGCGGGGTGTTAGCGTTAATTCTGCCGACACGCAATTGGGCTCACAAAAACCACATTCAATACACTTGTCAATTTTTTCGCTGGCAGCCGGAATTGGCTTCAGGTTTTTAAGATGTGCTTCCGGATCATTATTCAGAATAACACCAGGATTAAGAAGATTTTTAGGATCGAAAATATGCTTGATTCGTTTCATCAATCCGAAAGCTTCGCTACCCCACTCCATTTCAACAAAGGGCGCCATATTACGACCTGTTCCGTGTTCAGCTTTTAGCGATCCGTCGTATTTAGAAACCACCAAATCGGCCACTTCAGTCATAAATCCGGCATAACGGTCGATCTCGCTCTTTGAACCAAAATCCTGAGTAAACACAAAATGCAAATTACCTTCCAGCGCATGGCCAAAAATTACCGCCTCATTGTAATTCCATTTTTTAAGCAAATTCTGAAGATCAAT
>JAGXIO010000120.1 GCA_024635555.1 Saccharicrinis sp. | reverse complement strand
CGGAATCTGCGTGCTTTTCCCAATATTCCCGAAGCGTACTTTTCGCAATTATTCGTTTCATTCAATCAATTGAAAAACAAATATACAAAAAGTTCTCTAATATAGAACTATTGAAGATTTTTTTATAATAAAGGGTAACGGTCACGGCTATGGCAAGTAGGGCGGCAGATACGCACCGAACATTCCCCAAAGCCCTTAGCCAAAGCTTTTACATTTTATTTTTACTTTTTAATATCTAAAAGCCAGATCAAAAGATTTGGCGGACTTTGTAAATAAACCCAAGCATTTAAATTTAGGACTTTATGCCCTATTTGTTATTGCCATTGTTGTGCTTTGGTACTTTTTTATTCACATTAATTATTTAATGAAAAAAATCCCGCCATACTCATTAGGATGATTAATGAGACCAGAATAATTGAAATAATATTGTATGCTTTTTTTGGTTTGTTATACCAATAAAAAATAAGGAATGACAATAGAAAGGATTGAATAATTAACTCTGGTAGAAACAATATTTGTTGGCTTATCGGTATAGTTGTATAAATCATCCCGTCTATCGATCCAATTGCTGGCCCAAATGTTGCGAGAATAGATAACCCAATAAAAAGCAGCCAAAGTTTAAACCATCCAAACTTTTCATGAAGAAAAATTGATCTAAATGGCCAAAGTACTACTGCAAAAATAAAACCGCGAAATATTTGTAAACTAGGGCCTAAAGCTACCCATGGCGAATCAAGGGTCTTCATAAATGAGCCCAGATTACCACTGGTAAAAACACTTTTATAATCAAAGATGTTCATTGTTATAATTCCAATAATAAAATAGGTAATGACGTGAATCGCGGTTATCCGCCAAAAAAAAATTCCGAAGGTATCAGCTTTAGAGTTCATAATAATTAATATTTATATTCGTGTATGAAGCACAACGTTTAGTATATGAAAAGCAGGCGATTTCGAAGCACGAAACTTTCGGTTAAGCACAAACTTTGATGCGAGCCAAAAGCCTTTATTTTACTGATATTTCGCCTATTTTTTATATACATTGTTAGCGGTTCGTTGTTATTTTTTTCCATCTGTCTTCATACCTGTCCATACAATGAGACAGAGAGCTACAATGGCCGTTGATGTCCTAATTATATGATAAGTCCACCATTGGTCTCTCAATACCGCCCAATTGTCTGGTGGTGTATTCATGTCCCATGTCATTACAACGCTATTGATTGGTTGGTTTCCAAATTTAGTTGTAAGTCCGCTTATAATTAAAAAAACTGTTGCAATCAGAAGAAGAATAAAAACACCTTTTTCCTTTTTTCGAAGGAAAGCAGAGATTATTGTTAAAACAATCGTAATAAGCCCAAGCAATGGCATTATGGTATTTAACGCCCTTATATTATTCTGCTGTTGCTCAATATATGTTGGTGCTGATAAGCCAATTGGATTAAAGCCAAGCCATATTCCAAATATGGTGCCTGTTACCAAGGCCACCATAATAATATTAAGAAATCGAATGATTTGTGTTGACATATTATTATTCTTTAAGGTTCAAAATTATATTATTCCTCAATATATAAATGGAATTAGCATTTTTGTCTTTTTTGCGTATTCGACATAATCACTGCCGTATTTTTCTTTTAAGTATTTGTCAAGTTTGGGCGCATTATAAAATGCAAAAAAGCTAAATAGGAAAATTGGAATTGTAACTGCCCATACATTTTTTGTAATAAGAGCATAGGCAATTACCCAAAGGATGTCACCAAAATAATTTATATGTCGAGAATATTTGAAGAAACCGAGTGTATATATTTTACCTTGATTTTCAGGGTTCTTTTTCCATCTATTTCTTAAAATTTCCCCACCACTATTGAGAATACAACCAACAACAAAAATGGCAATTGCAAAATAGCCAAGGCCGTCTATAGGTATTGAAATGGGTAATACAAATAGTGGAAATCCTATGAAATAAAGAGCAAATGCCATTGGAACACTTATACTTTCTTCCCAAGGAATTTTTCTCTTTAACATAAATATCATCATATAGGCAAGCCGAACGAAAATAATAATGTTAAACACGAAGATTATTACCCTTCTGTCAATATTTCCAATTGAATTAGTAATGCTTAAATGATTTTCAACCCAAGTACCCCCATTTTGAAATAAAATCCAATATGATAACCATAGCAGTATAATCTCAATAAAGTGTATTACTATTTTCTGAGGAATGCTTTTACTTTTTTGTCCGTATAAATCCATTTTGTATTTGTTAAATATTGCTTACTTATCAGGTCTAAAATAACCGAAAACCACTTATTCCTGACCGTGTGTTTTTCTCATGCAAGTTGTGGCTTTAACGCTTCTACTGTAATTGAAACAGCTATTATAGCCTGTAATAAAAATACTATTGTCCGAATCCAATTTGTAGAAAGCAGAAGATTTATTTTGTTTTCATCATAGCCAGTAATTGCCATTTGACCCTGAAGTTTTCTTTGCCATGTAAACGTTGAAATTAACGCAACAATATTTAATGCAAGGAATAAAAAGACTTCGGCTAATGAAATGAATTGTGGGCGTGTAAACAATAGTATAATATTTACAAGTAAAAGCAACATTGCAGGGAGAATGGAAGGAATACGAGCTGATTTGTTGTTGGCTTGAATATATTCTTTAAATGTTTCTTTTCCGACAAATGAATAAATTGCATAATGCTGAATTTGTAGTGTTGTCATATTTCCTGCATTAAAGACAGCGAGGAAGAGAAAAGTTCCGAAAATGATTATTTCTGACATAAAGATTTAATTAATTGTTTTTGAAATTTAATTTTATCCATTGATTAAGGCTTAAGAGGTTAGGGTTTTCCTTTTTAAATAGCTCTATGTCTTTCAGAAAGATTGCATCGTTTTTATTTATCCATTTAAACATTTTATAGAGGTCTTTACCCATTACAAGCCTAGCAATAAGCATGGGGAATTTTTGATAACTAATTTCTTTGCCTAGCACGTCTGAAAAAGCATTTGCCACTTGCTGCATGTCCATTTCTTCTGAACCAATTGTTATGGTCTTTCCTAAATACTTGCTTTTATTAAGAAAAATATCAGAACTGATTTCCCCAATGTCAACTGCACTGATAAATTGTTGTATCTTATTTTTGTTTATGGGAGATGCGAGTTTGCCTTTTAAGATTCGACTTCTTACCTGTGGAATTAAAAAGTTTTCAAAAAGAGAATTGGGTCGTAAAATGGTATATGGCAAACTTAATTGTTTGATATGGTTCTCAATTTTGTATTTACTTTCAAAGTGGGGAATACCTGTATTCAGTTCTGCACCTGCAACAGAAGAATATAGAAAATGGGTTACGCCATATTCTTTTGCAATATTGGCTAAATCTATTCCTTGTCTTATTTCCGTTTCAATCCCATTTTCAAAAGATTGAACGCTGAATATGCCATCCACATCTTTCAGATGGTTTCGGAATGTAGTCAAGTCGTTTAAGTCACCCTTTACTAATTCAATATTTTGTTTTTGCAAAACTTGGGCCTTAGCTGAATCAATTTTTCGGGTAAGTGCTTTAATCTTAAAACCATTCTTAATTAAGCTGGTTACGACTGCACCACCTTGATTACCTGTAGCTCCTGTAACAAAAATTGTTTTCATACCTAACATTCTTTTGATGTTCAATTTCGCAAACTACATGAAAGCTAACGGGCCGTGGCTATGGCAAGTGCGGGTTTTCAAGGCGCTTACCTTTCCGTTTAGCTTTTAGTTTATTTTGTGTAATTGCTTTCATATTAGCACTTTCGCCCGCATTTGCTATAGCCGATGTTATGCGGTCGGCTTTCTTTTCTTTTAGATTTTTCCTGTTATTTAGTCTTGATGCGACTCCATACGAGTGCAAGACCAGTTCCCAATGTTAAATGTACAATTCCCCATAATATCGATACGGCTGCAATACCAGCGAGGGAAGGGAAGAAAGTAATTCCCAACCCAATAGCGAGGGCAACGTTTTGGAATGCAACCTCAATTGCCACTGCTCTACGTTCCGCTGCCATAAGTCCAGCCAGCGATCCGATTCCCCAACCTAAGCCGACTGCGATTACGAATGTGAGAAGAACAGGAAATAATGCAGTTTGTGCTAAAAGAGCAAGGGACTTAAAGTTGCTTCCAATTATCATTGCAACAATCACTGCAAATACGATTCCAGCTATTAGGCGTACTGCTTTGCGGATGCGGTTGGCAGTATCGGGACGCTTGGCTCGCAGAAGCATTCCGGCAGTAACGGGGATAACCAACATGATCAGTAAAGTCATGATAACCCGTTGCGGATCCATGCTGATATTCTGAATTACAGCAAGCGTGGAAGAGTTCATGGATGCCCAAAAAGCGAATAAAACCGGTGTAAGAATGATGCTGAAAAGAGTAGAGACCGTTGTCATACTTATGGAAGTAGCCACATCCCCTTTGGCAACACCCGTGAGATAGTTTGACAGAGCTCCTCCTGGACAACAAGTGACAAGTAAAAGTCCAAGAGCGATACTCGGTGCTTCGGTTAGGTACAGACCGACCAAAAAGGCAATGGCAGGCAGGATTCCAAACTGAGCAACAAGTCCGATGGTAGGTGCCTTCGGTCTTTTGAGAACTCTCAGCAGCTTTTCCCGTGTCAGATCCAGAGATACTGCAAAGACCAAGAACCCAACCATGACACCGACAATCATGCCGATTCGAGGATCGAAATTAAAAGGTATTTGATTAATGTCATCCATTAGAAGTCCTCTTTAGTTGATAGTCGGTTTCTCTCCAAGCATACAATGAGCACCAAATTTTACTCGGTCATTGCGTTCGGTTCGGCAATTGACAAAGCCCGCATTGCGGAATGCCGCTTCGAGATCTGCAAGCTCATGGAGATAAAAACCTTCTGTTGCTACCGGTTTAAAGCGCATAAAATTTTCCCGAACAGGAAAGGTAATGGCTGCTCGTCCTTTGGGTTTGAGAACGCGGAACATTTCTTTAAAAACCGCTCCCGGATCTTCAATCACATACGCAGTGGCTACACTACATGCTTTGTCAAATACATTATTTTCAGAGGGAATTGCATTGCCTTGAGCCAGATGTAATTTAACCCTGCCTTCGGAGATGGCTTTGGCGTTTTTCTTAGATGCCATTTCGATTGCGGTCTTCGATATTTCGGCTCCTGTGACAGAACCTCTGATTGCTTTTTGCAATAGTAATTTAATGTTCGCACCATTTCCGAAACCGATTTCAATAATTTTGTCTTCCGGCTGAATCTCCAGAAGGTCGACAGTCCACCGAGCATGAGCAATGGTCTTTGGTGTCATCCACGCAAATAAGACCTTGCCAAAAAAACCCTTTGGGTATTGCATCTGCTTGCCGATTGCTTTCAATAGTTTCATCGTATTATTTGTTTAGTGTTCGTTTCAATAAGCTGCCGCATAACGTGTTTGTATATGGAAAGTTGCGTGTTTGTGTGCGAGGATTTTCCGAAGGAAAATCGGAAGCAAGCAAACGAGCAACTAACATTGGTTTAGCTAAAACTAGCAATTTTTTATATACGGTGTTAGCTACAGTTTTTTGTAATAAATAAGTTTGTATATCCGTAAACATCCCTAATTCGCGCGGATATCCGTATATTTGTTTGAACCAAAAGTAGTTGAAAAATGGATATATTTGCTTTCGGGGTGCACTTTACCGACGAAAAAAGTTGCCGATTACACTTCAAGGCGCAACGCGACAAAGAGGGCGTGGTATGCCATCGGTGCCAGGGCAGTTCCTCGTCGATATCGTAACCGATGAAGTAGAGGATGTCCAACCGCATCGAGCAATGGTCGATCAGCTTGCGGTCGCTTATGAGGTTTTCCAAATACCCGACCAAACAGAGTTT
>JAGXIO010000119.1 GCA_024635555.1 Saccharicrinis sp. | reverse complement strand
TTCATGTAAGCATCTAACTTATTAGGGAACTCAACTTCGTTCGGGATAAAAAAAGATGGATGATTTGGCTCGTTCCACAATTCAAAAAGCCAAGTTTTCACTTCTTCCGTGCCATAGCGTTCTTCTAAATGTTTGACAAAAGCTGTGATCAGCGCATTCCATTTAGCATAATCTTTAGGTGGTGTCACATTTCCTTTCCACCAGAAAACCGTCTTATCTTCGCTGGCTAAAGCCGATGGCATAAAAGATAATTCAACAATGGGCTTAATATTTTGCGACAATAAAAAATCGTAAAGCCTATCCACATACTGCCAGTTATAAATGGATTTACCTGCTTTATCTTCAAAGTAAACACCCATATCATCGGTTAAAATCCCGTGAAAACGGATATACTTAAAGCCGATTTTTTGTTGCACTTCTTTTAATTGTGCTTGCCAATCGGCTCTTAAACCTTCGTTTGCCCGCCCTGCACCAATGCAGTATAAATAACTCTGTGATAGCTCGCCTTTTACTTTATTAACATCAACAGAAATATTTCGCTGTTGTGCGTTTGTAGATAAGTAAAAGAAAGAAAAGATTAAAAGGATACTTCTAATTTTCATAATTTTTTATGTCCTTGTTATTTTAAAAAAGTTTCTGCTGGTACAAAGTCGTTAAACTCTTTAATCTGGATGTTTTTATAATAGATTTCATTTGTCATTTAGCCTCCCGCAATGCTGCGGGACAGGTTGCCCCGACCCTTCGGGGGCTCGTTTCATGTATTGAGTAAATTATTATTTTTTATTTAACTATCACTTTCATTACAGTGTTGGCTACACGAACCAAATAAATGCCGCTTAGAACTGGAATTACAAGATTAGTATTTTCTATTCTTTGAGTTGCCACTTTTGAACCATTCACATTATAAACCGTAAGTTCCTGACCCAATGTTAAACCACCTAATTGTATTGCATTGTATGTTCCAAAGCATGTAAACGAATTGTTTATTTTGCTTAGTGATGTAACAACAGCATTGGTTGCTGCCGAACCAATAAGTGCTTCAGAATAGTTATAAGCCATATCGCGATGTACAACAGCATATTTGTATGTAGTTTCGGCTGCAAGATTTGCGTCGTTGTCAGTGTAGCTTGTAGTATCTGCTGCAACTTCCGTCGAAATCACCTTCCAATCTCCAATCATATTTGGTCCGTTAACACCTCCAACTACCGAATATATGGCTTGGTTGTTGAGTACAGGTGTTGAAGTTACAGCATTTGCTGCTCTTAAAATAATGGTTTTCTGAATGCCTGTTTGTGCAGGAATTGTAGCTCCAGTTGTTGCAGTTTCCGAACCATTTGTCCATGTAAAAGCAATGCTGCTTCCTGTTACTGTGCCTACTGTAAAAGCAGTAGGAAGAATGGGTTTTGTAACATCAACATTAGCATTAGAATCGGTATAGAGGATAAAATCATCAACATAGATTGTTGTAGCAGCTGTAGTTTTTGTTTTGACACCTGCAACATGAGTCACGGCTGCTACCGTGAGATTTTGACCATTATACGTTCTTTGCTCGTATACATTAGGCAAAAGTCCTGTAGTAAGAGGATTTGCTCCACCTTGTTGTTTAAATCCGAAATATGCGTTAACTGGGTCGTCTGTAGCTACCCAGGTAATTGCATGAACAAAATAATTAGGTTGTACAGTAATTTCCGGGGCTATAGAATTATTGTTTTTAGCATATTTTTCAATCCCCGACGCAGTAATTATTAAACTTTGTGTTCCTGTTCTAGGTAGTATAGTGCCAACAGTAGGTGTTGTAACACCAGCTACTACTAATGCCCAATCAGTTAATCCATTCTCAAATCCCCAGTTTGGATTACCCGAATTTGGAGTTGGATTTGTGAGTTCTTCATTAAATTCAAATTTTTTAAATGAGAACGAAGGCATTACTACATCCATTTTAACCAATGACCCCTTACCTCCATCAGTACGAGCAACAGTAACAATACTCTTCCATTCGCCAAACTTATACTCATTCGGGTTTACATATACATTCCATGCAGCCAAGCCATCGTCATTCAAAATATTCCCTGGAACGCCTTTTCTGTCCCACTCATACGTGTTACCATTTTTTATATATGTTTTCACCCATTTTGTAGGGGGTTCGCCAAGCATAAAGTTCTGAAATTTATTTTGGTCTTTACCATATGCTGCAAAACGATAATTTATTGTACTTCCAACAGGCATATCAATTGCAAACGATAATTTTACATTATCATCATTCACATAATTTAATGATGCATTATTCGCATTATATACTAAAACATCATATTGACCAGCGGTAGATTTTTTGGCAAAAATGGCGTCCAATTTATTGTTAGCAACAGTTGGTGATCCACTAATCGTAGTTTCGTACCGATCATCTCCAAGCATCGTATTTACTACGTCAACACCTAAGTTATCTGCACTACCAGACCTGGTTCCCCATCTATAAATTTTATCGAGATTTTTATCAGCATATTTATAGAATAAGTGCGAATATTCGATGTTAATAATATCTGTAAGTGAGGTTCCACAGTTTAGATATGGAATAGATGTTGCCGGGTCGGGCGAACCCATTTGAACGAGTACTCCATACTCCATTATGTCAATGGTTGCATTTTTGTTCCACTTTGGATTAGTGGTAAGATCGGCATAGTAAGTGTTATACTTTTGCGTAAAATCTCTATCGGTACCACCAATAATCACATAATCCGATATACCCCAAAAATCGTATTTCACATTATTAGTATAGCAATAATCAATCAATCCTTTATGAAATGATTTAATAGACTCGCCTTTATAATTTTTAGGCGTTCCGCTTTGGTAAACAAATTTTGGTTCTCTTGTATGCAATCCAACTTTTGCATTTGGAATAACTGAGCGTATTGCTTTTTCGGTATTTGCAAAATGTTCTATAAAATCTTGTTCAGTACCATACCAATGATCGGGTGTTTCAATTTCGGAACCAACCCTAAACCGCCACGATTCAACTTCTGCCTGAGGATACGTATCGAGAAGTTTAAGCATCAATGCTCTTATAAAATTATAATACGCTACCTTATCACAAGGCGGCAGCGAATTGCCATAAGTTGACATTCTTTCGTCCTCACGAAAGTGAATCAAGTCAGTTGTTCCTTTTGGAATAAAGGTATATCCATATTGAAAAGCCCAAGGTGGCTGATCTATTACAAGCTGAAATATTTTAATTTTTTGGGTTCGAAGCGCATTAATACGATTTAACAATGGCGTCCAATTGTAGTTATATACATTGTTAATGGAATCATAAATACAGGGATCGTATGCCAAATCTGGCACATTTACGCCGTTTACTGTCTTTTTAATTCCTCCAAGCATTCGTACAGTGTTTATACTCAATCCATCACCAATGTTCGCGCCATTGGTTGGACTTATTCGATTTGCAACTGTCCAAATATCGTGAAGCGGTTCTTTTTTATAGGTATCACTGGTAAAATCAGTTGATAGTGTTACTTGTGCTTCCGCATTGAGGAAACTCGCACAAAATAATAACACCATAAGTAAGCTCTTTAGAAGATAATTCCATCTCCTCGGCATAGTTTCACTTTTCATACTTTCTCTTTTAAATTATTTTATTTTTGAAAATCATGTTCTTTTTTCGAATTTTAACTTTTTTTTACGACTTAAAACACTAATAATGAGCCACAATCAATATATAGTGCAACTCTGGCTATTATACTAGTTATCTATGAAAAAGGCTGATGTCTTTTTTTTTAGTCGTATCAGTTATATTTTTTAGTTTTAATTTTTAAATTGCCACCAATTAAGGTTAAGCATTTTTGCACCTTGTCCGGTAAAGCATAAATACAAATCGTGTTTTCATATCTTTAGTTATTGTATGCGTTATTTTACTTGAATAATAGTTTTTCATTAGACTCAGTAGTTTTAAGGATGTAGATTCCTTTTTCGAAATTTGAAAGATCAATGATCATATCCTCTCCAAACGAAATTTTGATTCCGAGCAAGGAATACACCTCCCATTTCTGATACTTAGATAAATGGAATTGTCCGCTACTACTTGGATTTGGATAAACCTTTATTGTTTTTGCTAAAAGGTCATTGATTCCGACTTCATCAGTAACTTTTATAATTTCTACCCAATCAAGGTTAAAACCGCGATCTACAATATTTAGGCGTAATACATGTAAACCTTTTGGTAAAACAACGTTCCCAATACCTAAAGTGTCATAGGAGCTCCACCCTGAGGTTACGGGTAAATCAAAGCTATTAATAAGTGTCACGTTCGTGTCAGGTAATGAAAATCCGATTTTGGCACCGCCTCCTGGACGACCCGAGGCGTAATAAATACTTAATTCAAACTCAGCATCTTCCTTTACATCAATGGAGTATTCAAGCCATTCGCCAACCGCAGAATATCCCATTGTATAACCTGAGCCACCTGTACCGATATCCACTCCATCGGTACGGTATTCGCCCGATTGATTAATATCGTCTGAATCGTGGTAAGCCACACCTTCTCCTCCCACATCATAATCTTCAGCCTCTATTTTACAGGGCGCCAAAAATGGGTTCCCTGAAAACGGAGCCTGAGGGATAGGTGGTTCAACTAAGAATAATTTATTGAGGTTAAAACCTCCTTTGTCTATTTTAATTTTCAAAATACCACTGCCCGAATTGAATAAATGCGTGGCTATTTTAATAGAGTCAAATTGGTTTAGATCAATAGTTTTAGGTAGTGTTTGCTCCGTAAATATAGGTGTATCGTTCAAGCTTGCGGAGATTTGTCCATCGCTGTTTTCAGCAGCATAATTTATCCAAATATCGTATGTTTCTGTTTTATCCACCTTAATGGCATAACTTAACCACTCTCCGTCTTCGGTATTTCCAACATAAGTAATGCCGTCTATTGTACCTACATCTACACCGTCTCCGGGTCTTCCCTGTCCTAATTTGTCTTCAGCGTCGTTATCTGAATATCCAATTCCCTGACCACCTAGCCTATAGTTTTCAATTTCAAGTGTTCCTGGTAAATAAGCATAAGCCTCTCCAGTAGCTGCAAGTTTCCATGTACCTGGAGCTACATTAAATTTGACAAAGGAATCATCCTCTCCATTCCATGAAATTCCATTTACACCATCAACATAACTGTTGTTGCTATACACAGTGTTACCATTCACCGTAATTTGGGTTATTGCCATGTTTTTTTTAGGAATACCAACGACTGCCACTGTATTATCAGGACTTATTAAGTCAATCTGATAGCTGTCAGTTGTTTTGCTGATGTCTACAGTAATTAAACCTTTAATAGAGGGTATTTCAGCTTTAAGTGATTTTAATGAGCCTTCTTTGGGTAATACTTGATACTTTGAAAATCCAGGTGCTATGGGTTCAACTCCAATTGCATATTTAGATAGAATTAAATTGGGAACATTCCATGCATGATTATTGGTTCCGCTATTCACATTCCAACCTTCATACAATGTGGTTGAAGCATTATTAACCATGCCCGTATATTGGCTTTTCATTCTTGTCAGTGCAGCATCTTCTTCTCCCATTAAAAACAATGCATGTTCCACAAATTTTTCCATGTACGGACTGGCATCTTTAGTATTTACAAGTACATCTTTTACTGTTGCATATTTTGAAGAGTCCACAAGACCGGCAACAATTGCCATAGCATTGGCACGATCATCCGGTTTTCCATCGTCAATTTCATCCACATCAGATCTGTAACCATTAGATTTCCAATACGCCTTATCAAAATTAGCTTCAATGCTAGTCATCCTATTTTTAAACAAGGTAACATCGGTAGCACTACCTACAATTCCAGCCATTTCAACAAATGCCTTACATGCATAATAATACAAGGCATCTTCAGTTACTGCTACATCTCTATGTGTTCCCCAGTCAATCCATTTATTGTAAACTCTGCTATTTACTGGCAGGCCATCAGCGCCCATTGACCAACGTAACATATATTCTCTAATGTATGGATACATATCGGCTATAAAATTGCTATCGCCCGTATATAAGTAGTAACTATAAAACCCACCCCAGCCTATTGTACTTAGCATTTGATAAGCGTACTCGAAATTTTTTACAGAGAACGGAATTGGGGAACGTAAGGCGCCATCGGCTTCGCGCCAGCCTATTAAATCGTTTGCACATTTTACAGTTAATAAATCAGCGTTCCTGTCAAGTGCATAAAAACTTGCATTCATTTGTAGTACCACATCGCCCCACCACAATGCTCTTTCGCGATCAGGACAATCCATGTAGGTGTCTCTCATGCAAACCTTAAGGGTTCTAGTTGCCTTGGTCCATAAGGTATTGTAAAAAGCATCGTTGCACGTAAAGGACCCTGTTATATCAGCGTCGTATTCAGTTTCACGGTATTTAAGTTCCATAACAGTAACTCCTGTGGGAACATTGTAATATATTTTATGCCCATTATTCCAACTGGGAACTTCAAAAGTTTGTTCGCCGTCCTTTGTTACATATTCAACCACATAGTTATCGTCCCAGTTGTCGGCCGATATTTTAATGGTTTTGCCTGCCGTAGCGTTAACCTTTAAGTAAGAGTACACTTGAGCATTATAAGGAAGGTTGCAAGTTATGTTTCCTCCTGTTCCAGCTTTAGGAAGGTTTAATGAACTGTTATTTGTATATGTTTTAAGGTCTGAATCTTTCCACTGAGGAATATTCCGCTTATGTAGTTCTCCCCAAGGAGCAATGGGTGGTGTGCCTTTCTGAACTGGTGTTGACCAACTTGCATCGTTGTAGGAGGAAGTGTACCAATTGGCAATATCATTCCGAGCATCAAACTTTATGTTATGTTCGGGTTTGAATCGATGTGTGGCTACGCTAGAATTCGAATAAGAAGGATGAACCATCATTTTCCAAGTGTCGTCGCTTTTTATGGATAAACTTCCGATTTTAGCTAAAAAAACCAATCCGCCTTTATTGGTGGGATTGTAAGATTTGTAGTAATGATCATCGCGCGAGCCCCAATGCCATACAAGTATGGCAATAGTATTTGATCCTGCCTTTAAATAAGATTCAATATCAACTTCATCATACCAAGAATCAGTACGATTAGGGCCTCTTTTTACGCCCCCTTCACGAATCACTAATTTATCGTTTATCCACATCCAATATTTTGAATTGGCAGCAATGTTAGCTAGGGCTGATGATGGAACACTGGTAATATCAAATGTTTTTCGGTAGCACATCCATTCATTGGCAGGGCCATCTTCGGTTTGCCAAATCCATTGTGAGTCCTCCCAGTTTAAAGCAAAAACAGAGCTGTTAATTAACAAAAAGAATAGAGCACTTAGTGTGTACTTCCATAAATTACTTCGTTTGATTTCCATAGATACTTTTTTTTTAAAAAGTGTTTGAGTAGTGTAATTAGAAACTCACAACGCAAATTGCTTACATTATATTTACTTTCGGAGGCTTGGCAATATATGCTCACAGGTAAAACCAATGAAAATATCAAAACAGTTAACAATCTCATTACAAGTTATTATTCAGACTAGTTTTTTTCACAATTAAATAAATATTACCATAATTCATGACAACAATAAAATTTCCGATCATAACAAAGTAGTTATGATCGGAAACTCATCATTTAACGATAAATTAATTTCACAACCGTTCCATTGGCTTTTAGGATATACATCCCTTTATTAAAAATACTAAGATCAACCAAGGTTCCTTCTCCTTTTAAAACCAGCGATCCACCTATGGAATAAACTTCCCATTGCATGTTCTCTGACAAGTAAAACTGACCGCTAGCACTTGGATTTGGATGCGCTGCCAAACTGTTTTGGTACAAATTCTTAACACTGGTACTTCCCGTTTTCGTGAATGTAAACTTATCGAGATTATAACCGCGTGCCACCACATTAATACGTAACACATGTTTGCCTTTAGTTAAAGAAATACCACTTTTTGTAACTGGCAAATAGGTTGTCCAGTTACTGGCTGAAGTTTGCGGTGTGGTTAAATCATTGAATAACAGAATGTCTTCATCGAAGAACTCGGCACCCAAAACTCCCGTTGTCAGTTTAGAAGCGTAGGTTACTTCCATATCGTAAATGCCATCTTCCTGAACATCCACTGTATATTCCAACCATTCCCCAGGATATGTTTCTGCAACACAAAAGCCATCCGTTCCAATGGTTCCAATATCAACACCTTCTGTAGTTCTGTAATTACCGTACTTATTTTCTGCTTCATTGTCATGATAACTCATTCCTTCGCCACCCGTGTCAAAATCTTCCGCTTCAATTGTTCCTGGAATAGTATTAATACCTTTAAATGGGGCTTGTTTTAACGGATCTATGCACGCAATTACAATAGAATATTCGCTTGTAGTTAGAGAAGTATTGGTAGCCACTAGTTTTAAGGTATAGCTGCCATCTTGCATATTTGCCAGCGCTACATCCTCTACAACATTGGTTCCCCATTCGTAAGGGCCACCTGTAATTGTACGAACCAAGTTGTCGTTCATAAAAAGATCTACTTTGGTCACTGCACTGCCTGCTTCAGCTTTTACCACTAGGTCAGTTCCAACTTCAATAACATCACCTTTTACTGGACTAATAAAATTAATCGCGTTCTCCACTGGCCCTGCTTCGCCATTTAGCGTTATTTTATTTACCGATAAGGCAGGAAGTGTAATGGTACCGGATCCTTCTTTAACCAGTTTTAATGGATTAACATCAATACCCATCACCTTATCCTCACTTAAATTATTAAAAATCAAAGCTTCATGAGTAAAATTTTGATTAATGGGTGTACCATCAAATTTAATGGTGAACACCACAGGTTTATTCGTTAAGTTAACCGCAAAGGCTATTTTCTTACCATCTTTTTCGACAAGCCTGGCACTAACCGCATTGGTTGATCCATTTGGAGTAGTCAGTTTTGTGGTTGCCATTGCTCCTTTTATTAAGGTACTATTTTCGAACACCGAACGGAGTATTTCGTGCACGGAGCCGTAACCAGTTTTTTCAAGTGGCCATTTTGGCGTACGGGTGATACCCACAAAAGTGATAAATGAGTTTAACAAGCCATTCACACAATACCAGTCGGCACGTTCATATACATTTTGATTCTCAAAAAGAAACAAGTAGCAATCGGCCATGCCCAATGCTGCTGCAGCCTGGCATTCACTTCCCGCTGATACGCCCCATTCCGTAAGCCAAACAGGTTTTGTTGGAACTAAACTGCGGGCATAATCCACATCCTTTTTTAATAATAACCTACCCGCAATTACATCTTGGTAGGTAAATGATGCCGGTTCATCCGGATCGCTACCTACATACTTATGAATAGTAACTGCATCGAAATAGCTAGGATCGGCCGTTAATATCTGATTATATTCAACATAGCTCGCAGGTGTTCTCCATGCAAGTGGAACAGATACGCGAACATCAGGATTAATTTTATGCAGGGTATCAGATAATGATTTGGCAACTGCAACATACTTTGCAGGAGTGCTGGTTCGGTTGCTTCGTTGGTTTCCATAAAACAGCTCATTTCCCATTTCAATATAGTTCACCTCAAAACCTTTGGCTTCGCTATCTCTAAGTCGAGCAACTGATTTTTTGTTGTCGTCATAATTCAGGTTATA
>JAGXIO010000118.1 GCA_024635555.1 Saccharicrinis sp. | reverse complement strand
TGGCTTTTTGTTTTTTCCATAAAGGCTGTAAACGGGCAATTTTGTTTTTGGATCGGTAAAAAACTCCACAAAGTCGCCGGCAGAATAATCACCTCGTACACCATGCTCAGGGCCATAAAGTGCTTTCAGTTGCACATTGGGCGCATCAAATAAAATATCCACGGTAGAAACCAAATTTTTATCCACTCCGGTAGGATTGGTTATTAAACCTACGTTAAGTCCTTTTAGTATTTCAAAGTTGTTGTTTCGCAGTGCTTCAATACCTGTTTTAACCATTTGGCCATTTGTAGTTGCAATAAGTGCGAATAATATAAAGATAAGTAAGGTGTTTCTCATTGTTTTTTTATTTAATCATTATAGATTCTTACATTTGTAAGATGTAATACAAATATAAACTCAAATTTTCTTTAATTCAAAAAAAGATGTCAGCTATGTTTGTTCAATCTTCAAATTTAAAGGTTATCACTGTTCTTTTGGTCATTATAGGATTCGTTTTTTTTGCTAGTGCTTGTATCAAGCGCACAGTAAATTGGAAGCAAGCACATTTTTGGCTCGAGGTTGGTGATTTTGCTAAGCTTACCCAATGGACGGCCTCTGTAAAAAAAAATAACACCTTGCATGGCGAGGTTTGGCTCAGAGCCGATTCTTTGGAGCAGATAGCCCATAGAGTAAAGTTGGATTTTATGCTCGATGAAGTTGCAGTGGATAGTCTGTTGCTAAAAGAATTTGGCGAAGTTAATCCCATCCAAAAGAAAAAGTGGGAAGATGCTGGATTGTTGGAACATAAATATATCGACGGTAAAAAAAGATATTTTAAACGGGCGTTTTCCAATTTAAAAATACTCTTGAACCAAGATAAAGGTTTGATTAACGATCCGCTGGCCGATTTTTGTTTGCAGCATACGCAGCGGGTAATTGAGGAAACCAAGAAAAATGGCCAAGTTGTTCTTCCCCAGTCTTTCAAAGTAGAATTTTCCCTTCGTGTTAATGCCAATGCGGTTCCCGATGGCGAAGAAATAAGATGCTGGCTGCCTTTCCCCAAGGAGTTACATGCCCGTCAAACGAAGGTCGAATTGGTGTCGGCCTCGGAGGAATATAATTTGTCCAACGATACAAATATCCACCGTACTATTTATATGACCCAAAAGGCGCAAAAGGATATGGAAACGATATTTACGGTTCAATTTAATTTTACTTCTAGCGCGCAGTATTTTCAATTGAGTGCTGATATGGTTCATGATTACCATACAAAAACTGATATTTTTAAACATTACACCAAACAACAATTTCCACATATCGTTTTTTCGGATAGGATAAAACAGCTATCCGACAGTATAGTTGGAACTACGAAAAACCCCCTGGAAAAAGTCCAAAAGTTGTATTACTGGATTGATGAAAACATTCCTTGGGCCGGCGCTCTCGAATATGGAACTATATCATGCATACCCGAATACGTACTCGATCATAAAAAGGGCGATTGTGGTATGCAGACTCTTTTGTTTATGACAATGGCAAGGTATCAGGGAGTGCCCGTTAAATGGCAGAGTGGATGGATGATGCATCCCGGACAACTTAACCTCCACGATTGGTGCGAAGTATATTACCAAGGCGTTGGTTGGGTACCTTTGGATAGGTCTTTCAATCTTCAAAATACGGATAATATGGCACTTAAGGAGTTTTATATTACTGGAATTGATGCCTATCGTCTTATTATAAATGATGGGATAGGAGCAGAGCTTAAACCCCGTAAAAATTTTTTACGCAGTGAACCCTGGGATTTTCAGCGTGGCGAAGTGGAATGGGCTGGAGGTAACCTGTATTTCGACCTATGGGATTACAGCATGAAGGTATTGGAGTGAGGATAAGGGTAAAAGCCCCCCTTATTCCCCCCGAATGGGGGGAGAAAAGAAACCGCTTACAAAAATCTCTAAAATGGTGCAGCTTTTATCCATTTTTAAAGTAGAGGAAGCTTGTTGGTAGAACGTTGTCCTTACCAAGTTGCTCATAGTTCCTTGCTTTCGTTGAGGCTAGGAGGGCTTCCAACTATTTTTATTTCATCCTTCACAAACACTTAAAAAATGTTTGTATTTGTTAATACATTCCATATATTTGGCATTTATAAGATGTAATACAACATACCATTATGCCTCAAACAATTAAATCTTATTTTATTTCTGCTTTAATTCTCTTTTCTATGGGATGTGCAAACCAAGTTGATAAGAGTATAATGGAAGTAGAAAGGATAAAGAGTAAATATGTTTCCGACAATAGAGTGGCAGTTTTTGATGTGCATGTGAGCAAAGGTGACAAAGGATCCGTTATTGTAGCTGGAGAAACCACTATTCAGGATGCAAAAAAAGCGCTTATTTCTTCTCTACAAAAAAATAACATCCCCTTTACAGATAGTGTTAAGCTTTTACCAGACTTAAACCAGGTGCAGCAGCCTTGGGCTTTGGTTACCGTGAGCGCAGCCAACCTTCGCGATAAACCCCGTTATGCCGCCCAGTTGGTGTCGCAGCTTATCATGGGCACCCCCGTCAAAATTTTAAAGGAGCAGCAGGGATGGGTTCTTATTCAATGCCCTGACAAATATATTGGTTGGATAAACTCATCTTCGCTACATTTTTTAATTCCCCAAGAATTTACGAACTGGAAAAATACGCTTCGGGCTGTCCTGAATAGTGATGCATGGGTTTTAGATCCTAATGGTAAAAGAGTTTCAGATTTGGTACCCGGAAGTATTGTGCAGGTATTAAGCGACAGTGCCGAATTTTCAAAAGTATCTCTCCCAGATGGACGGTGGGGTTACATTCAAAAAGCAGCGTATTGGGACTTTGACACATGGGCTAACCAAAATATCTTGCAAAAAGATAAATTGGTAGATACTGCATTTGAGTTTATGGGTTTGCCTTACCTATGGGGTGGAACTTCTTCAAAAGGGCTGGATTGTAGTGGTTTTATGAAAAATATTTATTTTTTAAACGGGTATATCCTTGCCCGTGATGCATCTCAACAGGTTAATTACGGATTGCAAGTGGATAAGAAGCTGCCCGTACTCCAAAAAGGTGATCTCCTGTTCTTTGGTAATATCAAATCGAAAAAAGTAACCCATGTTGGCATGTATATCGGCGATACTGAATTTATTCATGCCTCGGCACGGGTGATGGTAAACAGCCTCGATTCTACCCGTACCAATTATAGCGATTATCGAGCAAGTACTTGGTTGGGTGTGCGTAGATATATGGGGCAAGACTTACAAGATGGAATAATGCCCGTAAGCCTTCATCCTTGGTATGTGAGCAAAAGCGAAATAAAAATGTAATTAATGGCACTAAAATGACCAATAGAAGACAATTCCTTAAAAATACTGGTTTAATGGCGGGTGCTGCCCTCGTCGGATCTTCTGTTAATGCGTGTAGTAACTTTGATAAGAACATTAAAACAATTTCCAATTCAATGATGAAACTGTCCTATAAGCCGTTCGACCTTCAATTAAAACATGTTTTTACCATTGCTTCAAGTTCCAGAACAACAACGCCAGTAATGTTGGTGCAGGTGGAATATGATGGTGTACTGGGATATGGCGAAGCGGCCATGCCTCCCTATCTAGGCGAATCGCACCAAACGGCAACAAAATTTTTGCAACAAGTAAATCTCAGTCAGTTTGCTAACCCCTTTTTACTGGAGGATATATTGGATTATGTGGAGAATATAGCACCCGGCAATTATGCCGCCAAAGCATCGGTGGATATTGCCTTGCACGATCTGTTAGGGAAACTAGTAAACCAGCCATTGCATAAACTTTGGGGTTTAAACCCTACAAAAACACCCAACACCAGTTTTACCATCGGTATCGATACGCCGGAGATAGTCATCGAAAAAGTGAAAGAGGCATCGGCCTACAATATTTTAAAGGTGAAGTTGGGTAGAAGCAATGATAAAGAGATGATACAAGCCATACGTTCAGTCACGGATGTTCCTTTGTGCGTGGATGTTAACCAGGGATGGACAGACAGGCAGGAAGCGTTGGATATTATTTTTTGGCTCAAAGAAAAAGGAGTGGTGTTTGTTGAACAGCCCATGCCTAAAACGGCTATCGATGATATGGCTTGGCTCACCCAAAATAGTCCACTGCCCACCATTGCCGACGAAGCACTGCAAACCTTAGGAGATGTTTTACCGATGAAAGGGGTTTATTCGGGCATCAATATTAAACTGATGAAATGTGGTGGATTGCGGTCTGCCCTAAAAATGATAACCATTGCCCGGGCGCTGGATATGAAGGTAATGATAGGGTGCATGACAGCAACTTCGTGCCCTATATCGGCAGCGGCACAACTTTCGCCTCTGGTGGATTGGGCCGATTTGGATGGAAACCTTTTGATATCAAACGATATGTATGATGGGGTTAAAGTGGTGAATGGTAAAATAACTTTGAATGATAAACCCGGGATTGGGGTTGTGAAGTTGTAATAGATAAAGTGATGATTGAAACAATGATAAAGGCATTAAAAATAAAACTGGAAGCCATATTGCCCCATGGGCAGGTTTTCGATCAATATATCGATAGGCTGGCAAAAGGTACCGATGCTGGTTTTTATAGGCTTATACCGCAATTAGTAGTAGTAGCCAATAACGAACAGGAAATCGTAAAGATACTTCAGCTCACGCAAACCATGCAGATTCCCGTAACCTTTAAAGCCGGCGGAACCAGTTTGAGTGGACAAACAATCAGTGATTCTGTTTTGATAGAGATAGGTCCCGATTTTAATAAATATACGATTGAGGAAGAAGGAGCGAAAATTGTGTTGCAACCTGGTGTACGTGGAGGCTTTGCTAACATGCAACTGGCTAAATACGGATATAAAATAGGTCCCAGTCCGGCATCTATCAATGCGGCCAAAATAGGTGGCATCGTAGCCAATAACGCCAGCGGAGCCAGCTATGGTATTGTTACCAACAGTTATAACACCATACAGTCCATGCGCATTGTTATGGTGGATGGAACGGTGTTGGATACGGCTGACCAAAATAGTAGGCTTGCGTTCCAAACTACTCATGCTCATCTGCTTCGCGAAATATCAGATTTAAAAGAGCATATTGTTCGTTCGCCGGAAATATCGGAAAAAATCCAAAACAAGTATCGTATAAAAAACACCACTGGTTATGGTATGAATTCCTTTTTAGATTTTAACGATCCTGTAGATATTATCGCCCATTTGATGGTGGGCTCCGAAGGAACGCTCGGTTTTTTATCGGAGGTAAGTTTAAAAACCATAAAAGACTATCCTCAAAAAACATGTGCCCTTTTGTTTTTGCCTGATATGAAGGAGGCGGCCAAAACAATCCTTCCCCTTCGACAATGCCGGGTGAGTGCCGGTGAACTGATGGATCGTAATGCTCTTCGGGCTGTGGAAGATGTGGAAGGATTACCCTCGCTGTTAAAGGATTTACCTGAAGGTGCCACGGCATTATTAGTGGAGACATCGGCAGAAAACAAGGAGCAACTGCTGCTACAAAAGGAAGAGATTATCGAAAAGTTAGCAGATATAATTACCTTATTTCCGATTTCCTTTACCGATAATGCAAAGGATTATAATATCTATTGGAAAGTGCGAAAAGGCCTGTTTACCTCGGCAGCCGCCACACGTCCCAACGGAACTACATGCATCATAGAAGATGTAACCTTCCCTGGCGAACGTTTGGAAGAAGCATTGCCCGCAATACAGCAACTAATGGATCAGCACGGATACACAGGTTCCGTGACTTGGGGCCATTTACTTGATGGTAACATCCACTTTTTGGTAATGCCCGATTTTGACAAACAGGGTCAGCTCCAAAATTACAAGTCGTTTATGAACAACCTAGTACATTTGGTAGTGGATCGGTTTAACGGCAGTTTAAAAGGTGAGCACGGCACAGGACGAAATATGGCGCCGTTTGTGGAGTACGAGTGGGGCAGTGAGATATATAGCTTGATGAAAAAAGTAAAAAATGCCTTTGATCCCCAAAATATATTGAACCCAGGAGTGCTCATAAACAACGATCCTGATGTGTACGTAAAAAACATCAAACCCTTGCCTTTGGCACATCCCATCATTGATAAATGTATTGAGTGCGGTTTTTGCGAAAGCAGTTGTCCCTCGCAAAATTTAACCTTGACCCCACGCCAACGGATTACGGTGTTCCGAGAGATGATGCGCAATCAGGGAACTCCTTCGCCACAAATGAAGGAACTGCAAAAGGCATTTGACTATAAAGGCGACGAAAGTTGCGCCACTGATGGACTTTGTGCTCTAAATTGTCCGGTTGGCATCGATACCGGCAAAATGATTAAAGATTTGCGTTTTGAACAAAAAACCAAGTTCGGCAAGCACACGGCAGGTTTTATGGCCCATCACTTTGGCACGCTAACTTCCATAGCACGTCATTCTTTAAACGGAGTGCATGTTCTGCAGCGCATTTTGCCCGAATCACTGATGAAAAAAGGAGGGATGTTGCTGCATAAAATATCGGGCAGAAGCATACCACTATGGAATCGGAATATGCCCAAAGGAGCACCGTTGGTGAATACCCTTAGCAATTTTGAATCTCCTCACAAAGTTGTGTATTTCCCAGCATGTATCAATCGCATGTTCGGAAACGATATGAGTGAGAGAGACAAGGCAGCGCTATCACAGGTTACCCAAAACCTGTTGCAAAAGGCAGGATATCAAATCATCTATCCCAATAATATGAAAAACCTCTGCTGTGGTATGGCCTTCGATAGCAAAGGCTTTAAGGAGGAAGGCAAAAATAAGTTGCACGAGCTCGAAAAAGAGCTATTAAAAATATCCGAGCAAGGTACCATACCTGTGCTTTGCGATATGAGTCCTTGCTTGTTGCGCATGCAAGAACTGATGGATAAAAGATTGAGCTTGTACGAGCCCATAGCATTTACCTTGGATTATTTAAAGGATAAATTGGTTTTTGCACCACAAAACGAAACGGTGATGGTACACTCTACCTGCAGCTCCACCAAAATGGGGCTCGACGATAAGTTGGTTGAACTAGCTAGCCTTTGTGCCACCGAAGTGATAAAACCCGAAAAAACTGGCTGCTGCGGATGGGCTGGCGACAAAGGCTTTAATCTCCCGGCCTTAAACGCCAGTGCCCTTAAATACTTAAAAGATGAAATCCCCGAACGCGCCGTAGCAGGTTACAGCACCAGTCGTACTTGTGAAATAGGCCTTTCGCTGCATAGCGGATTAAATTATAAATCTATTTTGTTTTTGGTGGATAAGGCCACGGGCAAAATTGATAAAGATTGATAAAAATGAAATATAAATACACCATAATTATACCAATGCTATTTTTAGCCTGCACTTTATCAGGGCAAAGCGATTGCGACAAGGTGATTTCTTCGCGCGAGGATCCCGGCCCTGCACAGTTTACAGGTACTACTTTGCCTAGCTATGCAAAGGACTTGGAATGGTTCTTCCCGGCTAAATATACCAGAACAGGGGGCTTTAGCGGTGTTGCCGGCAATAAAGCTTCGCATGAAGGGGTAGATTATATACACGACGACAGTACAGTTCCTCAAGTTAACGTATTGGCCGCATCATCAGGCACGGTGGTCTACGTGAGGGAAGGATGTCCTGAAAGTTCTGTTTTCTCGCACAATAATTCCAATCGCGAATGTGGCGCCGGATGGGGAAACCATGTGGTAGTAAAGCATGGTTCTAATGTATATACTCGCTACGCACACCTTACCAATAACTCGGCACACGTAAAAGTTGGCGATGTGGTAGAAGGTGGGAATATAATTGCTGCAATGGGAAATTCAGGTAGGAGTGAAGTAAGACATTTGCATTTTGAATTGGGAACATTTTACGGGGACTTTGATGCCTGCGGTATGTCGCAGAACTTTGATTATGTTTTTAATCCAAACCAACTCCAATACAAAACAAAAACAGCGGTGGACGATGATATTAAGGAAGAATCATTGAAAATATATAAGCAAAGCGATTCTGGAAACATAGTGGTAAAAATTCCAAATGGGAAAAGTGGCCATGTACGTATTAATATTTACGATTTAAAAGGTTGTAAACTCTATGAGGAAAACTTATTGAACCAATCTGATGAAATTGTGATAAAAAGTGACTTTAAAAAAGGTTTTTTGCTCTGCAAAATCCAAACATCAAAGTCTGTTTTGTTGCATAAGTTTTTGAATTAGATACAAAATGAAATGCAGAATAAAATAAGTATATAATTAAATGTCAGACTCTTAAAAAAAATCACACTAAATTTAAAATTATGATGACAAAAAGTAAAATTTTTATGACGATGTTTTTCTGTTGGATGGCAGCCTCTGCCATTGGACAGGTCACATCAGGCATTGTTCGTGACAAAGACACTAACGATCCCATACCGGGTGTTAACATTGCTATTATTGGCAAAACCGGAGGCACCATTACTGATATGGATGGTAGATTTGAGCTTCCTATGACAGAAAACTCGGTGAAAGTGATGTTTTCATTTATAGGATTTAAAACCCAAACTAAGGAACTGGTTTCGGGTAATAACTATAATATTTTGCTCGAGTCGGAAGATATTTCGTTGCAAGACGTTGTAGTTGTTGGCTTTGGAAGCCAGAGAAAAGAAAACTTAACAGGAGCTGTAACCTCCATAGATGCAGGAAAAGCACTTGAAGGAAAACCTGTCACCTCGCTTTCAAAAGGATTGCAGGGCGTAGCGCCAGGATTGTCTATCAGCTTCAAAAACGGAAGACCGGGTGCAACATCTAAACTCAATATCAGGGGAGTAGGTACCTTAACAAGCGATGCCGAACCATTGGTTTTAGTGGACGGGATACCTTCATCGTTGGACTTGGTAAACCCTGAAGACGTAGCCAACATCTCGGTTTTAAAAGATGCCGCATCTGCCTCTATTTATGGTGCACGTGCAGCTTATGGTGTTATTTTAATTACAACCAAAACCGGTACAAAGTCCGATAGGATAAATATCTCTTACAGTGGCAATGTTGGTTTTAATAGCCCATCCAAACTTGTTGATTTTATGGATCCCACAAAGGAGCTTCCTGTGATGATTGCCGCTCAGGAACGTGCCGGAAATGCGAATGCAGAATCGTTTGGTATGTTGTACAAAACCTTGTTGCCGGGTATCATAAACTGGAAAGAAAAGTACGCTAACAATCGCCAAAGCAACGAAATGGTATATGGCGAAGATTGGGAGATCATTAATAATCGTCCCTATTTCTATCGAGTTTGGGATCCACATAAAGAAATGCTTAAATCATCATCGCCACAAACTACACATAACCTGCAAGCATCAGGTTCGCTGGGCGAAAATGCTTCGTTTATAGCTTCCGTGGGATATATAAACGAAAAAGGCATTATGAATATAAATACCGAAACCAACCAGAAATACACGGTCAATTTTGGGCTTAACACCCAATTGAATAGTTGGTTGAAGGGAGAGTTTAAAGTGTATGCAACGGATTCTAAATTGGAAGAGCCATACAATTATTATGGCCCGGGAGTATATGGCGAAGAAGCCAACGGATATTTTGGTTACTACATGCGTTGGGGCAGCTTTTTTCCTTATGGAACATACCGTGATACCTATTTTAGGCATGCGCCTGGCTTTTTGGCCAACGCCAATATGAATGAATATAAAACAACTTCGGTAAGATTTAGTGCTGCTTTAGAAGCAGAGCTGGCCAAGGATTTAACTTGGAGAAACGAATATAGCATAACCACCAACAATGACCAAACAAGGGTTAATGGTGGAACAGTGAAACTCTGGAATTCATGGGGGCCTATGAATGCCGCAACCATCGAAACTGATACCCCTCCTTTTATTTATGGACCGCTCTCGTCGGATGATCGAGTAGCCGAACGCCGCTACGTTTCCAAAACAAACGTTTATAACTCATACGTTACTTTTGCAAAATCACTCAATAACGCACACAACTTTAAGGCTGTAGCAGGAACCAACATTGAGTGGTACAATTACGATCGAACTTTTAGCGAAGCCAGAGGCTTGATGGACAGAGATATGCCAGAGTTTAATTTGGCCTATGGTGATCAATTTGTTACCTCCAGAACCGATAGATTTACTCCTTTAGTTTATAATACGGCCAATGCGGGTTTTTTTGGTAGGGTAAATTACGATTATCAAGGAAAATATTTGTTGGAAATCAATGGCCGTTTAGACGGATCATCAAGTTTCCCAGGAACACAATTGTGGGGCTTTTTCCCATCGGCTTCGGTAGGTTATCGCTTAACCGAAGAAGATTTTATGCAAGGCGATATTCGTAATATTCTAAACGATGTTAAGTTTAGGGCATCCTATGGAGCCATCGGTAACCAAAACGTAGGTCGTTTCAGGTTTTTACCGTTAATGGATACCTATAAGGCCAACTGGATAAATGGCGAAAAACAAGTGCTGACGGCCGAACAGCCCGACGTGGTAGATCCATCTCTTACTTGGGAAACGGTTGTTACCACAAATATTGGTGTTGACCTTAGGTTGATTGATATGTTTGGACTTACTTTTGATTGGTTCCAAAGAGAAACCGAAGGTATGTTTGCTGTAGAAAAGGGATTGCCCAGTGTTTTTGGTTCCGTTGCGCCGCTTTCGAATGCAGGAAATCTAAGAAACCGAGGATTTGAAATTGCACTCGACTTTAACAAGTCTATCAGCAATAAAATTGCTGTTTATGCAAATTTATCGCTATCCGATGCCAAAACGGTAGTGACAAAATGGAACAACCCATCCAAAGCCCTTGGAACATCTTCAGCCTATTATTATTCGGGTATGGAAGCTGGCGAAATTTGGGGACTCGAAACCGACCGACTATATCAAGAGTCCGATTTTGAAGGTTACGATGTTCAAACCAAGCAATGGATATTGAAAGAAGGCTACGCGAATCAAAGTGGCTTAAGCAAAGGTTCATTTTCCTATGGCCCTGGTGATGTAATGTATAAAGATTTGGATAAAAGTGGTGTTATTGATGCCGGAAAAAGACTGGCTGATGACCATGGCGACTTGAAGAAAATTGGCAATACAACCCCGCGTTATCTATATGGCATACGCCTTGGTGGTGATTTTTATGGATTTGATTTGGATATGTTCTTCCAGGGCGTTGGTAAACGCGATTATTGGGCTTCGTCCGATTTAATTCTGCCATTCTACAACAGAACCGATGCCATGTACCAAAACCAAAGCGATTATTGGTCGTTGGACAATACGGATGCTTTTTTTCCTCGTCCTTACCCCGGCCATGCTTCTAATGTATTGTCTGCGGGAACGGAGGGTTCCAATAACTTTGTTACCCAATCACGTTACCTGCTAAACATGTCATACCTGAGGCTAAAAAATCTCACAGTTGGTTATACCATTCCTAAAAGTATTACTGAAAAAATTAATCTGCAAAAAGCCCGTATTTATTTTAGCGGACAAAACCTGGCCGAGATAGTTGACAGTAAATTGCCGGTAGATCCTGAGATTGACGACAAAGAAGCAAGCTGGGGACGCACCTATCCATTTACTCGGACCTATTCCGTTGGTGTACAGGTAACTTTTTAATTATTAAAACAATGTCTATCATATAAAATTGATAAAAATGAAACGAGCCATGAGAGTAGCCTCTCATATAGGGGAAACATCATTGGCGAGTTCCATCGAATACCATATATGAACAAATAATAATAATGAGATGAAAAAAATACTAAATAAATTTCAAGTCATTGTGGGGATTGCCGTCATGATATCTTTTGTAAGCTGTGACGACTTTCTGACCATCAATCCGGACGACCAGTTCACGAAAGATAACTACTGGCAATCCGAAGCAAATGTTCAACTATACTCATGGAAGTTTTACGATATGTTTCTAGGATATGGAAACGGTTCCGGTACCTCCTCAGAGTTTTATTTTCAATTCTCTCCATCTTCGGGATGCATCAACATATCCGATGATTTGGCCAATGGCTCCTTTCTGAAGTATAACAGCAACTCTGTAACAACAAATTCGCAATGGAATGATGCGTATGAAGATATTCGATCCATAAATGTGATGTTGGAAGAGCTGCCAGGTATTTCGATGCCTGATAAAAACGCTAAACACTGGGAAGGTGTAGGCCGCTTTTTCAGAGGAATGTCATATTTTTACTTGGTACAAAGGTTTGGCGATGTGCCCTATTATGATAGGCCTGCAAAAACCAATGAGACCAGTTATATTTATAGTCCACGTATGCCAAGGGCTCAGGTTATGGCTAAGGTATTTGAGGATTTAAACTACGCAGTAGAAAATTTGCGCGAAAATGATGGTGCTTATGCAATTAATAAGTACAGCGCATTGGCTCTGCTGTCTCGTGCGGCTCTGTTCGAAGGCACATTTATGAAGTATCACGGCTTATCCGGAGATGCAAATGCCCTTCTCACCGTTGCCAAAAATGCATCGGACGCTATTATGACTAGTGGTAAATATTCAATCGAAAGTAATTTTAAATCAATTTATAATTCGATTGACTTGAGTGGTAATAAGGAAATTATTTTATTCAAAAAATATATGCCCGCGGTGCTAACACACTCCATTCAGGCCTATACCAATTCTTCAAGTGTAATTAATGGCATAACTAAATTTGCCGTAGAGAGTTATAATTGCACTGATGGTTTGCCTATTGCACAATCACCTTTATATAAAGGCGACAATTCGTTAAGCGATGTCTTGACTAGACGCGATGCTCGTCTTTTGGCAGTGGTGGATAGTCGTGAATACGGTTATGCCGACAAACCTGTGCAAGGACTCACATCATCCACGGGTTACATTTTTAATTTGTATAACAATTGGGTGCCACCCACGTTGCCGGGTAGCGATGTTACCACCATTGCACAAAACCACATCGATGCGCCTGTTTTTACCTATGCCGAAGTACTGTTAAATTATGCCGAGGCATGTGCCGAACTCGGGAGTTGCACCCAAGCCGACTTGGATAAATCTATCAATGTGCTTAGAACAAAACATGCAGGTTTGCCAAATCTTACCCTATCGGGTAATGATGTTGCCGTAAACGGAACCGTTATTAACGACCCTAAGCGCACAAGCACGCTTGAATCGAGCAATGGAAGCTCTCCTGTATCATCGCTCATCTGGGAAATCCGTCGTGATAGACGCGCTGAATTGATGTCTTGGACATTTATACGTTATTACGACTTGATGCGTTGGCATCGAGGTCAATATCTTGACTCATCGCTAAACCCCGATGTTGCTTTGGGTGCCAAATTGGTTGGTGTAACCCTGTCGAACACCAATGTGAATGCTGATGGCTTTATTAAGCCTTATACCTTGCAGCGTGCGTTTGAAGCGCCTAAAAACTATCTGAATTCCATTCCTTTGAATGAAATCACATTGTATAAATCCGAAGGTGTTGATTTGACTCAAAACCCCGGATGGAATCAATAGTGCTGTTTGCTTAGTAGTTGCAAAAGTGTATATGCAGGGCTGTTATTTTTATTAAGAGCCCTGCTTAAACAAATCAAAAATTAAAAATTATTCAAAATGAAAAGATTTCATTATATTAAAAAGTTAGCCATTATTCCTATTATTGCCTTGCTTTTAGCAAGTTGCTCAGAGGATGATGAGTCACCCAATTTATTGGTGGTAGATTTTACATCTGTTACGGATATATCATTTTTATCGGTAAATGTTGAAGCAACCGTTATTACAGATGGAGGTGCAGCAGTTACATCCAAAGGATTCTGTTATGGCACCGAGAACAATCCTACCATCGAAGGCCCTAAAGTTGATATACCAGCAGAACAGGATTTTAAAGCCACAATAGACATTGAAAGTGGCACCAAGTATTATGTAAGAGCCTATGCTCAAAACAAAAATGGTATTACATATTCCTCTTCGCGCATTTTTAAGTCACCTAAACCAAACCTTGTGATAATAAGCGAGAGTTTTGAGGATGAGCTTCCAACAACATGGGGAAATATCGACAAGGACGGAGATGGTTTTGATTGGACATATTCCCCTACCTATGGCTATGTCTATTCAAAGTCGTTTGATGTTGCGTCGGATAAAGCGTTAACCCCCGAAAACTATTTGATTTCGCCAGAGTTAACCATCCCCGACGATGCCGTTAGTGTTGAACTCACCTTTGAAGTGGCCGCCAGGTATCCTGGGTATTATAGAGAGGCCTATAAAGTTATTGCCTCGGAGCAGCCAATCACAATTGATAACGCCTCAAACGCAACTACCGTCAAGCCTTATTTTACGCTTACCGACGAGTATAATAGCTCTACCTTTGTGGCTACCAAAGTTGACTTGACCGCCTACAAAGGCAAGAAAGTGTACGTAGGATTTGTTCATGGTAATTGTACCAACGAAGACGCTTTACTTTTAAGGAATGTTGTTGTAAGAGCCATTTATTAATAGAATTTCATTTTTTTATAAAGCCGGATTTTCAAAAGAGATCCGGCTTTTCTTTTTTCTAAAACTTTCAAAAGAAATGCTAAAATGATTTATTGCTGAACTAAAGGGGGCTCATATTCAACAATATCTTGATATCAATGTTATTAAGAAGAACTCTATAAATTAATCCTTAAAATTTGCACTATGGAAAAAAATAAGGACATCTACCATCCTGTGAAAGAAAATTTTAAAAATGCAGTAATTTCAGGTATGGACGAGTACCATGCTTTGTACAAGGAGAGCATTGAAAACAACGAAGCTTTCTGGAAAAAACAAGCCAAAGAGACATTGCGATGGCAACATAATTTTGAGGAGGTAAGCAATTGCGATTTGGAGGAAGGTATGATTTCGTGGTTTCTTGGAGGAAAATTAAATGCCTGTGAAAATTGCGTGGATAGACATGCTCGTGAAAATGGCGATAAAATTGCGCTTATCTGGGAAGCGGATGAACCCGGTCAGGAAAAAAGGATTACCTATAAAGAGCTTTTAAGGCAGGTTTCGAAGCTGGCCAATGTGCTGCGCCATCATGGAATCAGAAAGGGCGATAGGGTAGCGCTTTACATGCCTATGATACCCGAAGCGGTGTATGCCATGTTGGCCTGTGCCAGAATAGGAGCTGTTCACTCTGTGGTGTTTGCCGGCTTTAGTGCAGAAGCTTTGCGCGACAGAATTAACGATGCAAAGTGTACGGCAGTGATTACGGCAAACGAAGGCTTGCGCGGCAAACGTATTATCCCCCTCAAACGGATTGTTGACGAGGCTGTGATGGCATGTCCTACCATAAAACATGTATTTGTGGCCGAACGGACAGCAAATAAAGTACCTTTTTACGAGCCTCGCGACGTGTGGTTGAACCGTGCCATGGAAGCCGAAAGACCTTATTGCCCTATTGAGCATATGGATTCGGAAGATACTTTGTTTTTGCTTTATACTTCTGGAAGTACCGGTCAACCTAAAGGGCTGGCACACACTACGGCAGGTTATCTGCTCTTTGCCGCCCTCACACATAAATATGTTTTTGATATACAACCCGATGATGTGTACGCCTGTGTGGCTGACATAGGATGGGTTACCGGACATACTTATGTGGTTTACGGCCCCTTGCTAAACGGTGGCACAACCGTTATTTTTGAGAGCATACCAAGTTATCCTGATGCAGGCCGGTACTGGGAAATGGTGGAACGTTTAAAGATCAATCAGTTTTATACTGCACCAACCGCTATCCGTGCCATACAACGCGAAGGTGACAAATACGTTAAAAAATACGACCGTAGCAGTCTGCGTGTGCTGGGAACTGTCGGCGAACCTATTAGTCCGGATACCTGGAGATGGTATTACGAAGTAGTAGGAGAGGGGCGTTGCTCCATAGTAGATACCTGGTGGCAAACGGAGACCGGCGGCATACTTATCTCGCCACTACCCGGAGCAACACCAACAAAACCGGGCTCGGCAACGCTTCCCTTCTTTGGCATAGAGCCGGTACTCATCAGCCCCGAAGGACAAGAAGTGCAGGGAAACGGGGTTTCGGGTCTGTTGGCCATAAAGAAACCATGGCCGGGCATGGCACGTACCATTCAGGGCGACCACCAACGCTTTTTAAAAACTTATCTGACGGATAATAAAGGGTATTACATGACTGGCGATGGTGCCATGCGCGACAAAGACGGATATTACTGGCTCACAGGAAGGGTGGATGATGTGATGAATGTTTCAGGGCACAGAATTGGTTCTGCCGAGATAGAAGGTGCACTGGTATCGCATCCATACTGTGCCGAAGCCGCCGTGGTGGGCTTCCCACATGATATAAAAGGGGAGGGGATATTTGCTTACGTTATTATGCACGAAGGTGAAGATTCAGATTCAAATACCGACCTAATAGGTGAACTGCGCAACGAGGTGCGAAGACGAATTGGACCGATAGCTACCCCCGATAGAATTATTATTACGCCCGGATTGCCCAAAACCCGATCGGGCAAGATAATGCGTCGGATACTAAGGAAGATTGCTGCCAATCAAACCGATGATTTGGGCGATATTTCTACCCTCGCCGATCCTAGTATTGTAGAAAAGCTGATAGAGCTTAGAAATGCAAAATAAAGCACAAAGTATTATTGCAGCTTAGCAATAGCTTGTGTTAAGGGTTAGTTTATTATAACGATGATTTCTTATCCGTTTAGCAGGTGTTTATAAGCACTTGTTAAACGGGTTTTTTAAGTATCTTTGTAATTAGACAAATACAATCGATATGAAAACATTAACATTACAAATACCAGATACAGTTGATGAAAAAGAAGTAAAAATGCAACTTGCAGCATTCTTTTATGATAAAGGGATTATGTCCTCTGGTCAAGCCGCCGATTTTATTGGCATCTCAAAAAGAGAATTCATCGAAACTGTAGGCCAATACGGAGTGTCTATATTTGGAGAGAGTATAGATGATTTGAAAAAAATAATAAATGGATAAGGTTATTATTTCTGACACGAGTTGTTTAATCGCATTAACAAAAATTGGCAAACTTGATTTATTAAGGGATTTGTACCAAGAGATAGTTATTAGCACAGATGTATATCAAGAGTTTGGTAGCACACTGCCAAATTGGATTTTAATTAGGGAGCATAAAAACAAAGTCACACAACAAGAATTAGAAAAACGACTTGATAAGGGAGAGTCTAGTGCCATTGCATTGGCGATGGAAAGTGATAATTCCATTTTGATTATTGATGAAATCAAAGGAAGAAAAATTGCAAGATCATTAAATGTTGAAATAATTGGCACTATTGGAATAATACTACTTGCCAATAAAAAAGGTTTGATTAATGATGTCATTGGTACAATGCTACAATTGACTAATATGGGTTTTAGACTTTCTGATAAATTGATTCAAATGATTGTTGAAAAATACGACAATAAATAATGCCCACATAAAAAAGTGCATTCATCGTGTTCTTTGTGGTTTTTTTACTACCATGTTCACAAAGAACTCGGCCATACATATCCCTTTTTATATTGACAGGTGCTTACTGAGTAATTAAAAACCCGAAACATCCAGTTGCGCATAATCCTGCAGGATAGCTTTTAATTTACCTGCTATCTTATCCACACCTCCCGGAACATTCGATTCTATGTTTATGGGTATAACCGGATCGTGCAGCGATAACCGCATCAAAAACCATCCTTCCTCACTTGCATCTGTGCATTGTACCCTAATGCCTTCATGATTTTCTGGTACTTTCTGCCATCCCTTGGCCAAATTATTTTGCAGCTCGCCTATCATTCGCTGTCCGTAAGGCACAAAATCATCACTAGTAATTTTTAATCTATATTCCTTACTCTCCGTTGGTCGGGGTAGAACTTCAATTAACTGCGATAAATCTTTGTTCTCCAATCTCAAATCGGCCATTGTAATCAGCAACTTGGCCACCAAAAAGGCGCCATCATCTAAAAAGTAGTTTTCTTTTAAAGCGGCATGTCCACTGGTTTCAATGGCCAGCCAGCTTGCAGTGCCCTCCTTATTTAATCGAATAGACTCGTCTATCACATTTTTATAACCTCGCTTAAAGCGATGGTGTACTCCTTTTAAATGGGTTTCGATAAACCATGCCAAACCGTCGGAGGTTACCGAGTCGGTCACAATGGTGCTTCCAAGATGCTCTTTCAACACTACAGATGATATCAGGGCGATAAGCTCGTTACGATTGATGGGGTTTCCATTTTTATCTACGATTGCGGATCTGTCCACATCGGTATCGAAGATAATTCCCAAGTCAGCTTTTTCGCGTTTTACGGCCTTACATATCGAGGCCATAGCTTCTGCGTCTTCGGGGTTGGGCACGTGGTTCGGAAAATGGCCGTCGGGCTCCAGAAACTGGCTTCCACTTATGTCAGCACCCAAAGGCATCAATACCTTATGGGCAAAAAATCCGCCTGCACCGTTTCCGGCATCCAGTATTATCTTGAGTCCTCTAAGGGGTTGACTTTTATCTACCCTGTCGCTGACACCCGCGCGTATGGCATCTACCAAATGGCTGGCATAATCCGAAATATAATTCAATGGTTTTACTTTTCCCTTATCGGCTAAAGATTCCAGACTGTCTTTCTCCGCCAATTCGAGTATCGCGCTTATATCACTTTTATTGAGACCCCCTTCGGCAGTAAAAAATTTTAATCCGTTACGGTTAAATGGAAGGTGACTCGCAGTGAGCATAACGCCCGCATCAATACTATATTTTTTATCCACCGTGGCCATAAACATGGCGGGTGTAGAGGCTATGCCACAATCAAATACATCCAAGCCCATATTTGTAAGTCCGTTTGCAAACGCATCTTTCAGTTTAGTACCAGTCAATCGCGAATCCATTCCAACAGCAACGCTTAGTTTGGCATGAGTCTGCTTTTTTTGTTTCAACCAATGCGCAAATGCGTTCCCCAATTTTTCAGCCACTTCAGTCGATAGATTTACCTCTTCTCCCTTAATGCCTTCCATAGCTACCCCACGTATGTCGGAGCCGTTTTGTAGTTTTTTGTAATTTAACTGTGCATTCATAGTCATTGGATTTATCGTTGATGTTAATGCGGTTATACCTTTACAAAAGCTTTCTGCTCTTTTGTTGCAATCTACTATATTTTACTCTTTTGTCAAAGTGCGTATAAACGTCTTTCACCTTTCCTCACTTTCAACTATCGACCTCAAAAATAGAAAAATAGACGAACCCACCAGAACGGTAAAAACAATACCTATCACTTTTAGCGAATACGCTCGGGTATGGTTATCAGATAAATACCCAATAAAGGGAGCTATTATCGCAAAGAAGGCACGGATGATAAGGCTGCGTATCGACAGCACCGTGGCTCGCATATCGTCGGAGGTAATTCGGTTTATATAATCTTTGAGCACTGGGGTAGCAATGCCGCGGCTAAAATAAAAGATAGCCAGAACAGGTAATATCCATGCCGATTCTATAAAACCCGATATAATATAACTACCTGTAATAATAATGGAGGTAAGCCATATGGTTGCCTTGGGTTTGAGCTTGGCCTCTATTTTATAAGCAAATAGGGTGGTGGTTCCAACAATTAAGTTTAAAACGGTATGGGTGGCCCCGATAGCATATTCTGTAAATCCGATATCGTTCAGATACAATTGATACATCCAGGCCATGGTGAGGGTGGCTGTACCCAGTATGCTCGAAAACAATAGGTTATATCTTAGTTTGGCGTTCTTTACCGTGGCGTACCATACCACGTTCAAAACATCTTTTATCCCAGGTTTGCTGCGCTTCAAGCTAGTGAACGGCTCTACCAACATGATTGATGCCGGAACAGCCATAAAGGCAATGCCAGTCTGAAATATAAAAGGATAACGCATGTTGATGGCGGCGAGTGTTCCACCAATTAATCCGGCCAGGGCCTCAGAATAGTTTCCTACCGTAAAGTTACGGCCTTCGAATTTCACGTATTCTCCCTCGCGCCCCATGTGCTTCAGCGAATCGTACATGATGGCTGAGTCGGCTCCTGAAACAAAGCTTTGTCCTATGCCCAATATGAGCTCTGCAACCAAAAACCAGTAATATCCCGATGTGGTAGAGTACACCAAAAAACCCAATGTACCCAGTATAGAGCCAATTATTAGGGTTTTTCGTCTACCCAGTACATCCGCCAGATAGCCCGATGGTATCTCGAAGATAACTATGGCGATGGAATAAAAAGCTTTGAGCTGAAAAGATTCACGATCCGTGAACCCCATATCCTTATAAAAAAGCATTAAAATAGGCATGGTAAGCATAAACCACTTGGCTATTTTAATGATGTAGAGTTTATTTATATTCGATTCGATATTTCTTCTCACCAATGTTTCAAGTTCCAATTTGTGTGCTCTCGTTTTATGCGCTATTAACCATTTGGAACGCCTACCTGTCCGTAAGTAGGAAGCGATATCCAGTCACTTAATTTTTAGTGGCAAGCCATTTGGAGCGAAGCGACATCCCGCCACCTTAAATATAATTTTGGCGGGAAGCTATCTGCCAATCAATAATGCCCTAGTTCCTTGGCCATTTTATCAATGTGCTTGTTTTTATTGGGGTCTATGCTCTTACTGGCCGATTGTGCCGAAAGCATTTCTTTTCGTAGTTCAATGAGTGCCGCAGATATGGCTTCCATTTTTTCCTTGTTACGCACCAATTGTTGTTCAAACGAGGCCAGTTTTTGCTTGTTCACTTCCATTTCTGCGGTCGTTTTACGATTTTCGGCCACTAGGCTGCTATACTTATTTTTTTGCGTACCCAATTCGTCTTCAAGTTTTGCAAACCTTTCTTTCTGAAGGTCCAAAGCATACTTGATGCTGGCCGTATCGCGTTTTAGTTTGAGATTATCAGACCTAAGATCTTTTAGCTCATTGGCGGTAGACTGGCTAGTCTGCTTTTGCGACTGGTACATCGAAGCAGTTTGTTCCAATTTATTTTCCAGGGCATCGTTCGAATCCGTAAGCTGGGTTACTTTTAGCAATAATTCACTCAGTTCGTCCGATTTTACGGCATTGCTCAGATGTAATTCGTTTTTCATGGTTTCAAAATCGGATATATTGGCATTTAACGCTTTATCCAATTCACCGTTTTCCTTTTGTAACAAACGTATTTCTCCAAGTGAAGCCTCGTATTTTTTTTTCGAAACAACACAACCACTTAAAAGGGTGGCACTTATCGCAAGTAATATGAATAATCTCATGCGTATTAAAATTTTAGTAACAATTCCAAAAGTAACAAAGTTTTCACTATTACACCTTATAATCGGGCTATAAAGTAAGAGATGGGCATTTCCTAATATAGAAGCACATATAATGTGTCCGACGCATTGTTCCGTTTAAACGATTTTATTCTTACATTTATACCTTAAACCAGATTAATTATGAAGTTAACATCCATCGTTTTTTTTACATTAATATTTGTATTGAGTTTTGCAATAGAATCAGCTGTTCATGCTCAAAACTTTACTGTTACCGGTACGGTAATCAATGCCGAAACTGGCTTGGCCGTAGAGTTTGCCAATATAGGGGTAGAAGGTACGTATCTAGGAACAGCATCCGATGTGAACGGAAACTTTGAAATAATACTTTCGCAAGTCCTAATTGAAAAACAGGTAAGCGTATCGGCTGTGGGATACAAAACAAAAACCAATAGTGTAGGCAGTTTAAAAGGTAAACAAGGATTGATAATTCAGTTACAACCAATGAATTATGGTATTTCGGAAGTTAATGTTGAGGCACAATCAAAGGTGGGATATGGCATAATTAGGGCAGCGTCAAACTTAATTAAGGATAATTACCTAACTCAACCATATTCGTATAAGTGCTATTTGCAAACACTTGCTAGCGATAAGGAATCAAACGTGCAGGATGAAGCTATATTTATCATAAGCGACAAGGAGGGCTATGGCGAACGGTCGTTTGCCGGGGCATTTCAAAACATTAATTACCGTATTCAGGAAAATAATCCACATATTCAAACTCGACTGTTAAAAGAAGGGTTAGTCACCATAGATAACTTGTTAAGTCAGGATATTGTGCGAAACCCGGGTAACATTTTATCGGTACAGGCTATTAATGAGTTTGACGTACAGGTACTTGGTCGCGAAGTATTGGATAATGATTCGGTGTGGGTAATTTCCTATAATTGCAAAAATCCCACCGTCCAAAACACAGGCGATCCGGAATTGATGGAGTATGAGGGCAAAATTTGGATTGCGACGAACAACTATCAGGTGCTTAAAAATAGCTTTACTGCCATACGCAATGGTGTGTTTCGACATGGTAACAGCTTTTACAATGCGCAAAAAAGTACCGAAAAATTCACGTACTCTGTGGAAACCACCTACAAATCTTACAAAGGGAAATATGTATTGAGCACTATTAATTATATAGAAAAACAAGCTGGCAATAAAAATAAGTCGACATACTTAAAGGTAATCGAAGTGGGCCCACAGGACGATAATATTACCCAACGTCAATATTTTAATAACGAGGCCAAAGATCCTGATTTTTGGAATGTTTATCAACGTCCTGAATAAATCGAGTATTGCAAAACACACTTGCATAGTAATTTAAACTTTTGTTGAGTATGTGAAACACCCTTGAAGTTTTCAGGATTAGGTTTCTAACAATCATTCATAAAGCATTAAGGTAGGTAGTTCAGTATAACGGGAATTAAAAGAAAAAAACCTGCGTCTCAGTGCCCCTTCCGCTTAGGCGGAACAAGTTGTGTTCATTGTCTATTATCTAACCGTCTCTTATCTCTTTGTCTCTTATCTAATTTTAAAAATATGAAAGACAACATTATTACCTTAGCAACACTTAATTATGGGAAAGCCCAAGTGGTTAAATCCCTATTGGCAAACGAAGGGGTAGAATGCTTTTTGGAGCATGTGAACCTTATTCAGGGTGCCGTTTCTACCGGGGTGAAGGTGCGTATCAAGGAAGCTGATTTTAAAGAGGCCTTAATTGTTTTCGATTCAATCAGCGAATCCGATTACGAAACAACCAAACCTCCCTCAAAAACTGTTAAGGGTATAAAGGTATTGGTGCCGGTCGATTTTTCGGAATATTCGCAAAAAGCCGTGGATATGGCATTCGATTGGGTGGCACAGGGCACTGGTGAACTCACCCTATTTAATGCTTTTTATTCGCCCCTTAGTTCGGGTCTCCCATTTGGCGAATCGTTTGTGTACGATATTAATTCGGATCAGATAAGTTTTGAACTGAAAGAGGAGAGCGAGAAAAAAATACAATTGCTTAAAAAAGGATTGGAAAAAAGAATAGCAGATGAAAAAATAGAAAATGTAACTGTACGTACCGAATTGCGACGTGGAATCGCCGAACATGAAATTCTGGCTTTTAGCGAATCATACAATCCTTCTTTGATAGTGATGGGTACCCGAGGAAGTGATAAAAAAGCGGTTGACCTGATAGGAAGTGTTACAGCCGAAATAATTGACGGTGCCAAAGTGCCAGTTTTGGCCATACCCGAAAGTTTTGATTACCAAGGCCTGGACAAATTAAAGACCGTAGGATATCTGTCGGTTTTTGGTCAAAGCGATTTCCAGTCCATTGAAAAGCTTTCAGGTATCTTGGGATCTTTTGATGTGAAAGTGAAATGTGCGCATATAACCTCCGGTAAAAATATGGAGTCCGATCAGGTTAAAATGGACGGTCTAATCGATCATTTTAATAGAAGCAAAATCAATGCAACCTTGGAGTTCAAATTGATTCAAAATGAAGATTTTTGGGTAGGCGTAGAGAGTTTTGTGCAGTCCGAAAATATTGAGATATTATCATTTACCACGTTTAAGCGCAATTTAATTTCCCGACTGTTGAACCCATCCATAGCCAAAAAAATGTTATTTCATTCCACTACGCCTTTGTTAGTTTTTCATTCATAAAGTTGCCCATGTTCAATGCTAATACCTTAACTACATGATGAAGAGATGCGTACTTATCCTACTCATCTTAGTACTTGGTATGGGCATGCTCAAATCACAGGACAAATATCCCGTGCGGGGTACTGTGTTTGTAAGGGATGGGAAAGCATCAAAAGTCAGCTTATCTATTTTACTCGACCAAAAAACAACAAGAATTCCCGTGGATATTGACGGTAATTTTACAACTTATTTGGATTGGGATAAAAATTATCAATTTTATTTTTCAAAGCCGGGCTATGTTGGTAAGAAAATTAATTTTTCAACCACTGTCCCCGGCGATATCGAAAAAAAAAATATCTACCCGTACGAAATACTTGTTGAGCTATTTTCCACCTTTCCAAATGCCGATACTACTTTTTTTAAAAACCCGGTGGCCAAAATCACCTATTCAAACAAAATAAACGATTTTGAATACGACCTCGACTACTTGCTGATAGTGAAAGAAAAAATTAACACATTCCAGAAGCAATACTATGCATGGCGTAAACAAGCAGTGCCCCAAAAAAAGCTTACAAATAATAGTATCACAAAAGCACAGGAAGCAAAAGCACTTCATTATCAAAAAAATGTAGAAACAAAAAATTCCATGGCTTCCACTTCGGCTCAATCCAAAGTCACGCACAATTTAAAAGTACCTGTTATCGACAATAAGAACCAGTTTGGATTGCCCCCTTTAAAAAAAAATTATACTGATGGTAAATTCATCGAGGTGTACCCATTAAAAGCTAAGGTAATTACTCGTGTAATAATAAAAAATGGCGCCTTTCAAAAAGTTTTTTATAAAGTTAAACACAATTGGGGTGGACTGTATTATTTTGTGGAGGAATCACCTAATTATTACAGAAGTATTTCAAAATATAACTTCGAAAAGGCAACAAAAAGATGAAACAGCCCTTTATTCAGCATTAAAAGCATGCTATAAATCATCCTTTATTTTGAAAATTTAAATAAATGTCTATTTTTGCATTATAGTTTATAAGAAAAACACAATAATAGCTTATGATTTGCAAATTACGCTATACCGTCACCATCGTTACCTCTTCTACCATTACCCCTGGGGGGGTTTAACTATTATTCTTCCGTATTCAGGTTGTCAATACTTAATTATTTGATTGACCTTGAACCCCCTTTCTGAATGAAAAATTATCAGAAATAGTACCGTTCTTTATTTCCGTTATCAGCAACGGTAACGATAAATAAAAATCACTAAAAACATAAGACGTTTTATTCGCAATCATAATAGTAAATATATTTGCATTGGTATGAAGGTATTAAAATTTGGAGGTACATCTGTAGGTTCCTCAGATAGCATCCTATTGGTAAAAAGAATTGTAGAGTCACAGCAAGAGCAAGTTATTGTTGTAGTTTCTGCTGTGGGCGGTGTAACCGATGCACTAATCCGAGCTGCCGAAATGGCTCAGCAAGGCAATCAGGAGTGTTTTGATATTTATAGCGAAATAAAGGAAAAGCACTATAAAATAATAAGTGAGCTGTTTCCGCTTAATGAAGCCCGCAACATTAAATTTAAAGTCGATCAACTTTTTGATGAACTGAGCACCATTGTTAAAGGAGTGTTCATGCTTAAAGAGATGACCTATAAGAGCAAGGCTATTATTTCAAGCTTTGGCGAAAGGATATCGTCGTTCATTCTTTCCGAAGTTATTGTTGAAGCCTCACTCATTGAGTCGCAAAACTTTATTATTACCGATAAAGTTTTTGGTAAGGAAGCTGTTAATATTGAATTAACGGAAAAAAATCTAAATACTTTAAAGGATAACCTGGGTAAAATCAGCGTTTTTCCTGGATTTATTGCTTCTAACCAAAAAAATGAGATAACCACCTTAGGTCGAGGTGGCTCCGATTATACCGCAGCTATTATTGCTGCTACCTATGATGCATCTATATTGGAAATATGGACTGATGTAAACGGTTTTATGACCGCCGATCCTAAAATTATAAGCCGTGCCTATTGTATTGATAGCCTCACATACTCCGAGGCCATGGAGCTTTCGCATTTTGGAGCTAAGGTGATTTTTCCACCCACCATATTGCCGGTGTATAAAAAAAACATTCCCATACGTATTAAAAACACATTTAACCCCGACGCAGTAGGTACTTTAATAAGTAATCAGGCATTACCTGTGAACGGTAAAAAAATTAAGGGTATCTCTTCCGTTAAGGATGTGTCACTGCTTACGGTTCAGGGTATTGGTATGATAGGTGTTACAGGTATTGCCATGCGTTTATTTAAATCGCTGGCGCAAAAAGATATCAATGTAATCCTTATTTCGCAGGCTTCCTCCGAAAACTCTATTAGCGTAGTTATAGACACACCTACCGCCGAGAGTGCCGTTGATATGGTCAAATTAGAATTTTCACCCGAAATAGCACTAAATCAGATAAATAATATATCCGTAGAAACGGATATGGCCATTATTGCCATCGTAGGCGAAAACATGAAACGAACAACAGGAATCTCCGGAACACTGTTCGAGAGCATGGGAAAAAATGGTATCAATATTTTTGCCATTGCGCAGGGAGCATCCGAGCTAAATATCTCTTTTGTGGTAAAAGACAAGGATTTAAAAAAAGGTCTCAATGCAGCACACGAAGCTTTTTTCCTTTCCCAGTATGCGGTAGTCAATTTATTTTTGGTGGGTACGGGTACTGTGGGTAAAATGTTGATTGAAAAAATAATAGCACAAACCGAAAAACTTGCAGAGCATAACAAACTTAAAATCAGGGTGGCTGGAATAAGCAACAGCCGTAAAATGTTGCTCGATTTGCAAGGATTGAACGTAAAAACACTTTTTGACGACTTAACAGGACAGGGCGAAAAAGCCAACTTAGAGGTGTTTAAAGAACATATCATCCGATATAACCTTGCCAACAGTGTATTGGTGGATTGTACCGCCAATGCCGCCGTGGCCTCAGTATATCAAAGCATGTTGGAATCTAACGTCTCGGTAGTTACGGCCAATAAAATTGCGAGCTCATCAGCGTTTGTGCTCTACCAAAAACTTAAATCAACAGCACTGAACAAAGGTGTCAAATTCTTGTTTGAAACCAACGTAGGAGCGGGGTTGCCTATTATTGCCCCATTGAATAGCATGGTGATGAGCGGCGATAAAATTTTAAAGCTAGAGGCAGTGCTTTCAGGTAGTTTAAATTTTATCGTAAACACCGTAGGTCAAAGCAAACCTCTGTCTGCTGTAATTCAGGAGGCCAGAGATAAAGGTTTTACCGAACCCGACCCAAGGCTAGATCTTAGCGGTATCGATGTGGTACGAAAAATTTTAATTCTAGCTAGGGAGTCCGGCTATCCCATGGAGCAAAGCGATATTGAGGTCACACCATTTGTTCCGCAAAAATACATGGATGCACATACCATAGAACAGTTTATGAATAACATAAAACAGTATGATGCTGACTTTGAAGAATACCGTAAGGAACTCGTAGCTAAGGGTAAAAAGCTGAGGTACGCTGCCAAACTCGAAAACGGAAAAGCTTCCGTGGGTTTTATCGAGGTAGATAGTCAGCATCCTTTTTACGATCTGGAAGGAAGCAATAATATCATTTTAATCAACTCGGAGCATTATAAGGAACACCCAATGCAAATAAAGGGTTACGGAGCAGGTGCCGAGGTTACTGCCGCAGGTGTTTTTGGCGACATCATTAAAGTAGCCAATCAGTAGTATGATTCAGTTATTAATTCACATACAAATACTGAATATTAGATTTGTTAAACAGTCTCTTATCTAATGTCTATCAGTCTATTATCTAATTTTAAACATATGAAATACTTAGTTATATTAGCAGATGGGGCTTCTGATGAACCCATCAAAGAATTAGGAAATAAAACACCATTGATGGCTGCCCACACGCCTTACATCGATAAATTATGCTCTGAAGCAGTTTCGGGCCTTTTGGATACAGTTCCACCCTCATTGCATCCCGGTAGCGAGGTTGCCAATATGATGGTAATGGGATACGATGCCGCCAAATATTACAGAGGCCGCGGTGTGCTCGAAGCTGCATCGATGGGAGTGAAGACCTCACTCTCCGATTTGGTGTTTCGCTGCAACCTGATCTCACTAGAAGATCAAAAAATATTAAACCATTCTGCTGGGCATATTTCAACGGCCGAAGCCAAAGAATTGATGCTGTTTTTACAGGATAAACTGGGCACAGAGAAAGTGAGCTTTTATCCCGGTGTCAGCTATCGCCATCTTCTGGTACTGGGCGGAGGAAGCGACAAAATAAACTGTATACCTCCCCACGACGTTATCGGCACACCTTTTAAAGAAGTGATGCCTAAAGCCCTGGAAGAAGCTGCTCAAGATACAGTAAACATAGTAAGCGAGTTGATGCTAAAATCAATAGATTTATTGAAAGATCATCCCTTAAACGTGAAAAGGAGAAAGGCTGGCAAACCTGCTGCCGACATGATTTGGCCCTGGTCGGCAGGAAATACCCCCGATATGCCTACACTCAAAGACTTATATGGAATTGAATCTGGCGTGGTTATCTCGGCGGTGGATCTGATATACGGATTGGGTGCATATGCAGGCCTCAAAGGTGTGCATGTAGAGGGTTCAACAGGTCTTTACGATACCAATTACGAAGGCAAAGCCAAAGCAGCCATCGAAGCATTAAAGCAAAATCAGTACGTATTCCTGCATATCGAGGCCAGCGACGAAGCAGGGCATGAAGGTGATTATGTGCTTAAAACCAAAACAATAGAGTACTTGGATCAGAGGGTGGTTAAATATTTGGTCGAAGAGATTGAAAAAATGGACGAGCCAGTTACCATTGCCTTGCTTCCCGATCATCCTACGCCCTGCGCCCTCAGAACCCATACCAGGGACGCCGTTCCGTTTTTTATCAAAAAACCTGGTCAAAAACCTGATGGCGTAATGCAATATGACGAAGAATCAGCCAAGGCTGGCGGCTACGGAAAATTATATGGCCCAGAGTTTATGAAGTTACTGTTGAAGTGATTATTTTTTAAATTTTAAATGATGCAATATTACAGCACCAATTCACCCGATACAAAAGTTAGCCTAAAGGAGGCTGTGCTTCGGGGGCTTGCACCTGATAAAGGCTTATACATGCCTGAAACAATCCCCACATTGAATGCCTCTTTCTTTGCAAGTATAGGCCAAAAATCATTACCCGAAATAGGTTTTGAAGTCCTCAAGCCCTTCTTTTGCCCGGATATACCCGAGGAAACGTTTAAAACAATAGTACAAGAGTCACTTAACTTCGATATTCCTATAGTAAAGGTGAGCAAAAACATATACTCACTTGAACTTTTCCATGGCCCTACTTTGGCTTTTAAGGATGTAGGAGCTCGTTTTATGGCGCGTATCTTATCGCACTTTGCCAAAGGTCGCAATGAGGAGATCAATGTTTTGGTGGCCACTTCTGGCGATACAGGAAGTGCTGTGGCTAATGGTTTTTATAAGGTGCCAGGGATAAAAGTGCAGGTACTTTACCCAAAGGGAATGGTGAGCCAGGTGCAAGAAAAACAATTTACAACCTTGGGGCATAACATTACCTCTTTGGAAGTGGAAGGTACTTTTGACGATTGCCAGCGTATAGTTAAGGAAGCGTTTATGGATTCTGAGCTGAACGAAAAATTAGTTCTCACCTCGGCTAACTCCATCAACTTGGCACGTCTTTTACCCCAATCTGTATATTATTATTATGCCTACGCACAAATGCAAAAGGCAGGGATAAAAGACGATATTGTTTTTTGTGTGCCCAGTGGTAATTTTGGCAATTTAACAGCCGGACTATTAGCACAGGCTATGGGGCTTCCCATCAAACGGTTTATCGCTGCTACCAATATCAACGATATCGTACCCCAATATTTGCAAACCGGTTTGTATGTGCCGACACCTTCTAAAAGTACCGTAGCTAATGCTATGGACGTTGGCGACCCCAGTAATTTTGTGCGTATTCTCGATATTTTTGCCTCCGACCATAACCTGGTGAAATCAAAAATAGAAGGTATTGCATTTACCGACGATGAAATTAGAGAAGGGGTGAGGCGTGTCGATCAAACCTTTAACTATGTGATGGATCCGCATGGAACCACGGGGTATTTGGCTTTAGAAAAAATATTGACAAGTAATAAAATAGGCGTTTTTCTAGAAACAGCGCATCCTGCCAAATTTCCGGAAGTGATAGAACCCGCAATTGGGCGTAAGATAGATGTGCCTCTTAGGCTGCAAGCCTTTATGAAAGGTGAAGCAAAAAGTATAGCAATAAAAGCTAATTTAGACGAGTTAAAAAGATTCCTGTTAAAATAGGCACAGTTATTGTTAATTATCGTAAAACCATGAAACATTTCACAATCGTTTCGTGGTTTTTAAAAAAAAGTTAATTTTGTCTATTCATATAAATATACACCAATCATATAATTATTAAAACAAAAATCATGAAGTACATTTTATCAGTTACATTATTGTTGTTTACCATGTTGGGAGCTAACCAAGCTCAGGAGGAGAAGAGTGCGGCAATATTAAAAAATGAAGGAAATTCTGCCTTAGAAGCCAAAAATTACAAAGCTGCCCTCGCTTCCTTTGAAGCAGCTATTAGTGCTTGGGACGAAACTGAAGACATGGATGCTGCCATGGTATATAACACAGCAACATGTGCACGTAAGATCGACAACAACAAAAAAGCCCTACAGTATTATGCACAATCAAAAGAGTTGGGCTATAGAGAGGATGTGGCAACCTTTTATATGGGAATGGCGCATAAAGATATGGGCAACGACGAAGAAATGGAAAAAGTTTTGTTGGGTGGCATTGAAGAATTTCCGAACAGCAAGTATATCGGTTACATGAAAAAAGAGTTAGGTACATACTATGTGAAGCAAGCCAATGATTTTTTCATGAATGGAATTACATTACTGAACTCCCGAGTTGATGGTAACCGTGAAGAGTGGGATGCCATCAAGGAAAAAGCAAAGATTGAGTTTGACCAAGCCATTGAGCTTGCCGACAAAACCTTAATATATGATGCAAAGAACAAACCTGCAACAACTATTAAAACTAAAATTGACGAGTTAATGAAGAGCTAATAAAAATAGCACTTATAAATTACAAAAAAAAAGGATGAACCTTGTAAGGTTCATCCTTTTTTTGTTCTAAGTCAATAGACTTAGTTTTCGCTCGGTTTAGAATCTTTCAACGCTTTCATCGGTTCTTTCTCTATCGAAGTAAAAATCTTCACCTCTTCTTCGTTGAAATCAACTTTTATAATATCTCCTTCTGATATGCTGGCTTGAATAATTATCTCTGCCATTTCGTCTTCGAGATATTTTTGTATGGCTCTTTTTAACGGACGTGCACCAAAGCTGGTATCAAAGCCCTTGGTTGCGATATAATCCTTTGCCTTTTCTGTGAGCAAAAGTTTGTAACCCAATGATTCCACACGAGCATATAGCCCTTTAAGCTCAATATCTATAATTTTGAAGATATGTTCTTTATCCAAAGAGTTGAAAACTACCACATCATCAATTCGGTTGATAAATTCCGGAGCAAATGCTTTTTTCATGGCCTTTTGGATAACATGGCGGGCATGGTCGGCATCCGACTCTTTGCTGCTAGGCTGAAAACCTACCCCACGACCAAAATCTTTTAGTTCGCGGCTTCCAATGTTGGAGGTCATAATGATAATAGTGTTTTTAAAATCAACCCTGCGACCCATGCTGTCGGTTAACCTACCTTCATCAAGCACCTGGAGCAACAAGTTAAAAACATCGGGATGCGCTTTTTCTATTTCGTCCAAAAGAACAACAGAATAGGGTCTGCGTCTCACTTTTTCCGTCAGCTGCCCACCTTCCTCATACCCCACATATCCCGGAGGTGCACCCACCAAACGTGATACCGAAAATTTTTCCATGTACTCACTCATATCAATACGGATAAGCGCATCTGTTGAGTCAAATAGGTAGGTGGCCAACACTTTTGCCAAATGTGTTTTTCCTACTCCTGTGGGTCCTAAAAATACAAATGACCCGATGGGACGGCTGGGATCTTTAAGTCCAGCCCGATTCCGTTGAATAGCCTTCACTATTTTTTGAATCGCATCCTCTTGGCCAATCACACGACCCTGCATTTCGCTGCCCATTTTCAGTAACCTAAAACCTTCGGCTTGGGCAACCCGCTGTACAGGGATACCAGTCATCATGGCAACAACTTCGGCTACTTTTTCAACGTCAACAATCTCTCGGTTTTGTTGAAGATCCTTTTCCCATTTCGATTTGGCATGGTTAAGGTCTTCCAGATACGTTTTTTCCTTATCTCTGAAACTCGCAGCCAGTTCAAAATTTTGTGCTTTTACTGCCTTTATCTTATTGTCTTTCGTTTCTTCAATCTGTTCCTCCAGTTTCAATATGGTCTCAGGCACAATAATGTTCGAGATATGAACACGTGAACCCGCTTCGTCCAACGCATCAATTGCCTTATCGGGCAAGTTACGGTCGGTTATATACCTGTCAGTCAGTTTAACACATGCTTCTATGGCTTCTGGGGTAAAAGTTACATTATGGTGATCCTCATACTTTTCTTTTATATTATTGAGTATCTGAATCGTCTCATCAATACTGGTGGGTTCTACCATAATTTTTTGAAACCTTCTTTCCAATGCACCATCTTTCTCGATGTGTTGACGGTATTCATCCAACGTGGTGGCACCAATACATTGAATATCGCCCCGTGCTAAGGCTGGTTTTAGCATGTTGGCCGCATCTAAGGATCCCGTTGCACCACCCGCACCTACAATAGTATGTATCTCGTCAATGAAAAGAATAATATTATGATTTTTTGAAAGCTCATTTAAAATAGCCTTCATGCGTTCTTCAAATTGCCCCCTGTATTTGGTTCCCGCTACTATAGAAGCCAAGTCAAGGGTTACTACTCTTTTGTCGAACAGCACACGCGATACTTTTTTTTCTTGTATGCGCAGCGCTAATCCTTCGGCTATGGCCGACTTGCCCACACCGGGCTCACCAATTAAGATGGGGTTGTTTTTCTTTCGGCGGCTTAAAATCTGAGCCAATCGTTCAATCTCCTTTTCACGTCCCACAATTGGATCTAGCTTACCTTCTTCGGCAGCTTGGGTTATGTCAATGCCGAAATTATCGAGCACAGGTGTGTCCGACCCTTTTGGTCCAGCGGCCGAACGAGTTGCATCCGAACCGCCACCCGACGAAAAAGGACTGTCCTGATCATCATCCTCCGGCATATCTGCTTTGGCCAATGGTTGGTTGTTGGTCAGTAAAGCCTTTACTTTTTCGTAATTTAATTTTTTTTCTTCCATAAGTTCAGGTATTAATCCTTGGTTGTCCTTCAATAATGCCAAAAGCAAATGTCCGGTATTTATTTTTTTACTTTTCACCGCTCGTGCCTCCAAATAAATCAATCTCAAAATCCTTTCCGACGATTTAAGTAGTGGAATATGGTCGCTGTGCTCCAGCACGGTGTTTGTTTTAATTCTAAGTTCAATGGTATGCTTTAGATGATGCAAGTTAATTCCCAGCTGACCTAGCACCTCAATTGCTGTACCTTTACCTTCTCTCAATAGTCCAAGCAAAAGGTGTTCGGGCAATATATATGGATTCCCGAGGCGTTCGGCTTCTTCTTTCGAAAAACCTATTACATCATTAATCCTTTGTGAATAATTCAAGTTCATGCGATATATTTTTTACTTAGGGTAGCAATTTTCGTGCAATTCATACAAATACTGACAATTCAACAGAGCAAAGGCAAAAAATACGTCATTTTTGCCGACATCATCCTATCGCTAAAGCTTTAAACACGTAATTAAAAGTATTGTTTATTTTACACGTTTACGGTGTAACGCGGGATAAAAATAACAATAAATATGCGTATTTCAGAATGTTTGTACCTTGTTTATAAATTGTGTTCACTTTCGTTTTATAATTAGCGCATAAATGACTAAATTAGGCCGTCCAAAAAACAGGCTATACAAGGCCTGTTTTCGTATGTATATTCTAATTCATAATTTAAATATAAATGGCTGAAGGAGAAAGAATTATAAAGATTAATATTGAGGAAGAAATGAAATCGGCCTACATCGATTATTCGATGTCGGTAATTGTTTCTAGGGCTTTGCCCGACGTTAGGGACGGATTTAAGCCCGTGCATCGACGTGTTCTGTATGCGATGAGCGATTTGGGGCTTGCTTCCAATAAACCTTATAAAAAATCGGCAAGGATAGTGGGTGAGGTTTTAGGTAAGTACCACCCTCATGGTGACTCCTCTGTTTATTATGCAATGGTTCGTATGGCTCAACCTTGGTCCTTACGATATCCCTTGGTCGATGGACAAGGAAACTTTGGCTCAGTGGATGGAGACAGTCCTGCGGCAATGCGTTATACCGAAGCCCGTTTAAATAAGATAGCCGAGGAAACATTAATCGATATAGACAAGAGAACGGTAGATTTTAGGTTAAACTTTGATGATTCCTTGCAGGAGCCTACCGTTTTACCTACCCGCATACCCAACCTTTTGGTGAACGGTGCATCTGGTATCGCTGTAGGTATGGCCACCAACATGCCTCCGCATAATTTAACGGAAATCATTAATGCTACGGTCGCCTATATCGAAAATAACGATATCGATATCGACGGACTTTTGGAGTACGTAAAGGCTCCCGATTTTCCCACCGGCGGAACCATATATGGTTATAAAGGTGTAAAAGATGCCTTTGAAACGGGTAGGGGACGGGTAGTTGTACGTGCCAAAGCTGAAGTGGAAACTGACAATAGTGGCAGGGATAAGATCATTGTCACCGAGATTCCTTATATGGTGAACAAGGCGGAGCTTATTATTAAAATAGCCGACCTGGTAAACGAGAAAAAAATTGAAGGCATTTCCAATGTCAATGATGAGTCGGATAGAGACGGGATGCGTATCGTAGTTGACCTTAAACGCGATGCTATTGCCAACGTGGTTCTAAACAACCTCTACAAGCTCACTGCTTTACAATCCTCTTTCAGTGTAAATAATATCGCTCTCGTAAAGGGTCGTCCGCAAATGCTTAACCTTAAAGGTTTGATAAGTAACTTTGTAGAGCACCGCCACGATGTAGTAATCCGACGCACGCAATACGAATTAGAGCAGGCAGAAAAACGTGCCCACATTCTTGACGGGCTTATTATTGCCAGTGATAATATTGATGAGGTCATAAAAATAATAAGAGCTGCATCCAGTCCGGATGAAGCACGCGAAAAACTGATAGAAAGGTTTGAGTTGTCAGATATTCAGGCACGAGCCATCGTTGATATGCGCTTGCGCCAGCTTACAGGACTAGAGCAAGACAAACTGCGAAGCGAGTATAATGAACTGTTGATTGTAATTGCCGATTTGAAAGATATATTGGCTAATGAACCTCGACGTATGGAGATCATAACCGGGGAATTGATTCAAATCAGGGACAAATATGGCGACGCCAGAAGAACGGAAATAGTGTACTCATCAGAAGAATTTAATCCTGAAGATTTTTATGCTGACGACGAAATGGTAATTACCATCTCACATATGGGTTACATAAAACGTACCCCATTGGCAGAGTTCAGAACACAGTCTAGGGGAGGAGTAGGATCCAAAGGAAGCACCACGCGCGACGAGGATTTCATCGAACACCTATACCCGGCAACCATGCACAACACCATGCTATTTTTTACAGCTAAAGGACGATGCTTTTGGTTAAAGGTGTACGAAATACCCGAAGGCGGAAAAAACACCAAGGGAAGAGCAATACAAAACTTGTTAAACATAGAAGCCGACGATAAAGTAAAAGCCTTTATCAAAGTAAAGGGTCTAAACGAACAGGACTATATAAATAACCATTATATCATAATGGGAACCAAAAAAGGGGTGATTAAAAAGTCCTTATTGGCCGATTATTCTCGTCCACGTGTAAATGGTGTCAATGCCATTACCATCAAGGAGGAGGATGAACTGATACAAGCAAGGCTAACCAATGGTCAAGCTGAAATTCTGATGGCCACAAAATCGGGTAGAGCCATCCGATTTAACGAAACCAAAGTTAGATGCATTGGCCGTACCGGACAGGGTGTCAAGGGGATAGCCTTAGATACAAAAAATGATGAAGTGGTTGGCATGATATGTGTTGAAGACATAGAGCAGGAAGAAGTACTGGTGGTGAGCGAAAATGGTTTTGGAAAAAAATCTAAAATCGAAGACTATCGCATCACCAATCGGGGCGGTAAAGGAGTAAAAACAATGCGTATTACCGACAAAACAGGTGCATTAATTACCATTAAAAATGTTACCGACGACAACGACCTGATGATCATTAACAAATCTGGAATAACCATTCGTTTGGCACTGTCGGCCATGCGAACTACTGGCAGAGCAACACAGGGAGTAAAGGTAATCAACCTAAGGAATGGTGATCAAATTGCCTCGGTGGCCAAAGTGTCAGCCTTTAAAGAAGAGGAAATTATAGAAGCGGATTCAGATGTGGAAACGATAATTACAGACCAGATGAATGACGAAAATAACCCTTCTGAAAAAGAAAATCCAGATCAAGAAAATAACGAGAATAATAATAACGATCAAGAATAAAAATAATATTATTTTTGAGGACTAAAATCCACACAATAAAAACTCAGTAAGATGAAAAAAACAATTTTATTTTTAGCAGCTGTATTTACGTTATCTGGAGCGATAGCCCAAAAAGGTAAGGTAACAACTGCCACCACATTGCTTGAACAGGGTGATCCCGTTAAAGCTAAAGAGGCTATTGACCTAGCTATGGAGCATGAAAAAAGTAACACCTGGCCAAAGACCTATATCGTAGCAGCAAACGTTTATCACAAGCTCTATCAAAAGGGTAAGGACGATAAAGGTGTTATTAAGGCCTTCGAGTATTACCAAAAAGCCATTGAGTTGGATAAAAAAGGTAATGAGAAGGGTAAGCAAGTTGGGAAATACAAAAAAGAAATTGGACAAGCACTGTTACTCTTTAGTAATGAATTGACAAATGCTGGTGTAGAAGCATTTAATAAAAATGATTTTGAGACAGCTGTATCAGCTTTCGATGGTCTTTTAAAACTAAATGCCAATGAGTATCTTGTGGATATTCAAGGTGAAAAGGTAGATACTGCCATCATTTTCAATGCGGGTGTGGCTGCCTATAATGGAAAAAACTGGCCCATTGCCGAAAAATATTTCGACCAGTCCGTTGATTTAAAATATGGTGATGGTGATGTTATTTTGTTGATGCATCAGATGTACGTTGAGCAAGGTGATTCTGCAAAGATGGGTGCAAATTTAATGAGAGGTTTTGAAACTTATCCTGAAGATAATCGAATTTTAACACAGTTGATCAACTTTTATCTTGAAACAAAACAAAACGATAAAGCACTGGATTACTTGAATAAAGCCATCGAAAGCGACCAGACAAATCCTTCTTTTTATTACGCCAGAGGAGTACTATACGATAGTAGTAAAAACTTTGATGAAGCAATGGTTAATTACGAAAAAGCGTTGGAACACGATCCTGAATATTTTAATGCGTTGTACAATGTTGGTGTAATGTATTTTAATAAGGCGGTAGAAGAAATGAATTTAGCCAATGCTGAAACTGACTTTAAAAAGTTTGAAGCTAAGAAAACGGTAGCTGAAACAACCTTTAAGCAAGCACTACCATATTTTGAAAAAGCATTAGAAGTAAATCCAGATGATGTTGCTGTAATGGAAAGTCTTAAAACGTTATACTATCGTTTTGAAATGATGGACAAATACAAAGAAATTGACGAGAAATTAAAAGGCCTATAGAATTACCTTATAGGATTCATCTATTATCACAAAGAAAAAATATCCGGATTGAAAGATTCGGATATTTTTATATCTACAAAAATAACATAATAACAACTATAAGACAAATGTTATTATTTAAATATTGTCAGTCTTTTCAAGATCCGGCAAACTTTATACATTCATAAAATGAAATTGAAACTTTAAACAAAATATTTGTATTTACTGACGAGGAATCTTAATATTCATCCTAAACTGTGGCTCATCATGCTGATTAACCATCCAGTTTGAAAACTCATCGAGCCATTTCCAAAAAGACAAAATCAAATCATCTGGAATACCTTCAAATTTTGACAGCACCAATCTGTAACAATCCAGCCATACAATTCTTGATTTTGGAGTAATTTTAAAGGGCAAATGTCGATTAGCCAGCATTGGATTACCACGTGAGATTTTATAATACTGTGGACCACCCAAACGCTGTACAAAAAAATCAGCAGAACGGTTTTTGGCTCCTTCAAGTAATTCACCTCTGGGTGGAAACAAATCTTTTATAGAACTTTCTACCAATAGCTCGTAATGGTCATTCACCATTCTGCGCACACCTTCTTCTTTCAGATAATCAAATATCGTCATATCAGGTCCTAAACTTCTTAGTCTTAGACCAAAAGGCATTTCTGTAATCTTAAATTGTGTAATATCCATTGTTTTAATCCTTTTATCGCAGCCAAATACAATTAGTTTAAAGTTCTTTTGGCATAGAAGAAAGAACACTAAGACACTCAAAATGTTTAGAAAACAATAGACTTGCGGAGAAGTGGTTTAATTTTGTTTTTGAGTTCAAATAAATTGTAGTCAGGCCAGTCTTCTACCTTGGCTAAGGTACGATCCATCATATATTTAATATCATTGGCAAAGCTGGGACCTTTCCATGAGTTGCAATTAAATACAATGGCATATGACAGTCCATCGTCCTGACGTACAACCAAAGCCGATGTGCCGGCTAGCGTGCCAGTTCTGTACCAGTAACCCGGCCTAACACCACGCCATCCCAAAGGACTTCCACCTAAGAGTTCAGTGGTGCTCATTTCGTGAATACTATTAGAAGAAAGTATGTCGGCAGGCTTTTCAAAACCATCTATGGCTACAACCAATCTGAGCAGATCGGTTGTGGAGGCTATCCAACCACCAGCGGCACCTAAGGTCTTAATATCATTACCACCATAACTTCGTGGAACGTCTTTTTCGTCATCCATGTAATCCTTAACAAGATAAGAATCGTCCGGCTCGTAATATTTAACTTCCATATCGAGCCTTTCGGAACTATAGCTACCTCCAATTTGCATATCAAAAATCTCTAATGGATAAAGTACGTCGGTTTTTACAAATAGCTCGTAATTCATTCCTGAAACTTTTTCGATTACTTCCTCCAAAATTGCATAGCCTAAGTTACTGTATGATGACATGGTACCTGGTGGATAATGCAAAGTTTTGTTAAGCATAAATTGGATAATATCCTGTTTTTGAACGGGATATTCCACATGCATTTTTTTTGCGATAACTTGGGGAATAAACATCGGATCGCCATATCGGTTGGTAAAACCGGCAGAATGGTTGAGAAGTTGTTTCACCGTGATTTTTTCGACCTTACGATCCCGGTAATCCAAATAAATAGAATCATTTAGAATTCCTTCGTGTCCAAAAACCTGCGTGTCGAGCGATAATTTTCCCTCTTCCACCAATTTCATAATTGCAACTGCGGTAATCAGCTTAGAAACACTGGCAATTCTAAACAGGTTAAACGGCTGCACTTCGATGGACTTTTCTTTGTCGGCATAACCATAACCTTTGGTAAATACTAACTTTCCATCCTTAACTACGGATAGCGAAGCGCCCACCATATTGTTTCGACTAAGGAAACGGGTTACATTGGCGTCGATTACTTCAAACCTATCTTGATCGGAAAAGGTATTTGCTATCCTATGTGAAGAAACTGCTGGCGCCGGAGGCACAAAGTCCCCACCGAAGGAGTCTCCAGAATTAAAATAGGTTAAATTAGCAATACCTAGAGAAACCACGCCTAATAAGGCAAAACCGGTTTTATATATAAACTTCATCTATTTTTATATTTAATAGCAGCAAAATTAAACAAAATGAGTTAAAATTTACCCAATTTGTGCTTAAACATGCCAAAATACTTTAATTGAGTTTATATACGCAAAAAAATCAATAAGGTTTTATACTGCACCCTATAGCTTTTGTTTCTTTTAGCTGAATTTCGTTACCAGCCAGTAGCGCATCTATGGAATTCGCCAAATATGTTTGTTTCACGCTATTCTCATCTCTGGCAGAATCGTCGATAGCCCCAATATACCTTATAGTGAAATGCGAATTTTCGTTTTGAAGTAGATAAACATGTGGCGTCTTGGTAGCTCCATAGGCTTTATAAATACCCACATTATCTACTAAATATGGAAACGTGAAGCCTTTGTCTGCGGATCTGATAATCATTTCATCAAAAGAATCCTCTTCCGAAATATCAGGATTATTGGGATTGAGTGCCACAACAGGAAATCCTTTCTTTTTGTATTTAATGTCCAAGGCCACGATTCGGTCTTCGTAAAGCTTAGCATATGGGCAATGGTTACATGTAAATATTAGTATGACTCCCTTTTCCTTGTTATACTGATCGAGAGAGATGTAACTTTTGTCAATGTTTTTGAGTTTGAAACCGGGAGCTGTGTCACCAATCTTCAACTGTGAAGGTGCAGTAAGGGCTACCAATGACAGTAATAATAAAAAGGATATCTTCTTGTTCATAGTGCAAATTGTTAATTAATGGAAAAAGTAATTGATCTATAATTACTGTGTAAATTAATAACAAGTAAACACTTATGGCATTAATTGGTTCATTGAGGATTGTATAGTGGCAAGAGTTACCTTTCCCTCATGAAATAATGACATTGTTTTATATTGGAACAAACAGGCCGGTATAGCGCCACTCCATTGAGGATCAACTTTTGGTATCCAGTCATTGGGATTGGATTCATCCAAAACAACCACCTCGTTAACAATTCCATTTTTTTTAATAAAAGGTCTTACCTTTTGTTCTATTTGATCTGTGAAATCCAGACTCACCAGTAACACTTTGACTGCTGTTCCCTTGTACATAGTGGGTATTTCTTCTAAAACTGGCATTTCTTCTATACAAGGCTTACACCAAGTAGCCCAAAAATTTATCACAAGTATAGTATCGACACTTGTTGTTTCCATCCGTTCCTGAAGCTGTCGAAAACTTATTTTTTTTGCGGATACATTTTGTGCATAAATGGCGGTAATGGGTACAAGTAGAAAAAATAATATAATACTGGATATTTTTCTATTCATTGCAAACATTGTTAATTTGTTAAATTCCTATTTTACGCTGCCTATATAGTAATAGAATCATCCTGGAGCCCAACAGTAGCGCCATGGGAATGGTGGCAAGCGGAAATGCCTGTGGAATCAACTTCCAACCTATTAAAAACACACCAAGGCAAAAAAGGTTGAAAAACATGATTATTACCGACACCTTGCTTTTGTGGTTTGCAAAGGCTAAAAATAAAAAAGTAGGCATGGCCCAAAGTAGATTCCAATTATTGCCTGTTACACTATGGTTGGATACAAACCACAAAAAAGAGATAAAAACCCCTACTATACCGGTCGAAAGAAATAACAAACCGTCGAAAAGCCTGATTATATTAATGTTTGCGAAAAAAACCAACACAAACGACAAGATTAACAAAAGCCAAAAAAATAGTACCGGGCTCCATATGGAAGAAATAAGCCCTTTAGGAAAATCGAGAATCGCTACTTTTTCTTTTATTAAGGGCATGCTTTGTCCGTCTGAAGTTGTATACGTGGCTTGGTCAAAAGCTTGCATCAAAAAGTATGGTAAAAAGGTGGATTCTCTAACCGTAGGAATTTTGTCGGCAGGCAAACCCAGAATCATAGCCAAACCCATTTCTGTCCAAGGCGAGCTATACAAATAATGGTGTAGCATTGACCTAAACGAAATACGTTTGTTGGGTTCAATAGGGCTAAAAACGATAACACTCTTTACATTATCGCTTACTATGTCCGTAATCCTGGTAGCACAGTTGTCATAAAAAAAATCGTATCTGTAATTACGATTTTCGGGTTTATAGTTTATTAACAAGGCATCGAACAGCCTTTGCCTGTCGTTTAGGTTTAGGTTAAGCACTTGCTCAGTAACACTGCGATTGTCTCTGAAATATTGAGCCAAAAAATGTTTATACTCACTAATACTCAGCAAGTAATCGAGATTTCCGTTGGCAAACTTCAAATAAAACCAGGGTGTGTTAAAATCAAAGGTGCCATAATTGAACACCCAGTCGATGTTATTGGTAGCATCCGAAACTCTAATGGCACTGTGCCCAAAAGCTGAATATAGCTCCTCACCATCGGAACATGTTAGTACCGATATCTTTGAATCGGCAGATAACACTTTCTGCGCACCTAAAGTTGCAGTAAAAAACAGCAGAAAAGCACTTATGTAAATAATTCGTGACATAAATTCCAATTTGTCGCAAATATAAACAAATTGGAAAGGCCAAAAAACTATCTAAACCATTATTGGTACAGCATCTTTATGCAAAACCATTTGTAAATTAACAAATACACGATAATATGTGGCTGTACAAACCTCGCAAAGGTTTAAAACTACTTGGTTAAAGTTTTTTCGTGCAATAATAAAAGGATTATTTAATTGCTCTTTTAGCCAGATAGAAAACTTTGGTAGACTTTTAACTCTAGTGTTAATAGCTCTAGCCATCGCAATTGTAGGAGCACCTGAAGGGTAAGTTTCTGCTACCCAATAATTTTCGGGTTCGGCAAAAAAGTCCATAAACCAATCTACACAATACGATGCCCACTTAAATAGTAATGCTACAATGCTTAATTTCATTGCTTCCATAACTTAATAATTTTGATGATATAAATAATTACAACACAAATCTATCACCTTTATTTGTTGTATAATAAGCTTTTAAGTATATTAAGCCATAATTAAATCAAATTTAAGCGGCTTCGGTTTGCTTAATTATAACTTAATAATTTACTTAATAATGACTTAATTATTAACTCGTTTCGCTTATCTTTGTACTTAATACTTTTTTACACAATGTCCAGTTTTACTCACATATTATCGGAAGACCTGATTTTTTCCCTTATCGACCATGTATGTGATATGGTTGCGGGAGTGGAAAAAATAATCGGTATATACAACCATCCCGAAACAGGAGAAATATGCGGTATAACTTTACAATACACCAACCATAGACTACAAGAGCATAAAATGAATTTTGCAGGATTAGGTGAGTCGCTATCGGCATTAAGAAGGACAAATAATAAACACCGATGGCTTCAAAAATCGCAACTTCCATTTGATACTGCCGATAGCGGCCAAGCACAACTGAATATCTTTGATGAAAGCAAGCATCTTGCTTTGCTCATAACGCTTCCGGGCAGCAAACAGTTGGAAAAGGATATTCTTATTGTGTATTTTAAGGATCAATTTAACACCTTTGGTGTGCAACATCAGAATTCTCCGCTGAGCACCGATAACAAAACTATCATTGCACATTTGCTTTCTGGTTCTATCCATTCATTTTGTAAACTATATTGGAAGGAAAAAGAGCATTTGCAACTATTTGCCATTAAAACAAAGCGCATACTCGAGCAGCAACGAATAGATAATCTGACAGATACACGAAAAAGAGAACTTGAAGACTTCATCTGTTCGTGGGCCAATGCGTTTTTAGCCGAATGCAGCGATTCTGACGGCGTTAATTATGTTTATAGTGAGAATGCGATAGAAAAGATAAAAAAATACTCCGGTGAGTTTAAGCATCTCGAAAAAGCATTACAAGAAGCTATAGACTATACAAAAACAATAGTTACAGGTGTAAACAAAGAAATACAAGCTGAATATATTGAATTGTTTACAAATGAAAACAACATAAATACATTGCATGAATCGCATAATACACCACGTAATTTAACTGCTCGTCAGCATCGTGTATACGAATATTTAAATAGATTAGAGGCAGCTGCCATTGAAGCGGATCGTAATGAACAAAAGTTGACTGGTTCTAATATTGGCCATGCTATGAAACCGCAAGCGGTGTCTGCACCCGCTTTATCTGACTTTATAAGCAAAAATAAGGATTCGATTAATACGCTTTTTATGAAGTATCCTGAAAACTGGAGTTTTGTAAAAAACAATTTCAGAACCATTATCAATGTTACCGTTAATGGGAATCGGCAGACTCAGAAATGGGCTTAAATGATTTTTATCCATTCCGACTGGGATAAGCACTAATTTTAAAGCATAAAAAAGGCCACCATTTAGGCAGCCTTTTAGTATGAAATTGTTAAAACAAAACATATACTTTAATCTATCAACATACCTCCAATCAGACTGTTTACATCTGTAATGTTATGGCGTTGCATATATTCTTTTATGCCCTCTATTATTTTTACCGATATTGTTGGATCAATAAAATTAGCCGTACCCACCTGTATTGCTGTAGAACCTGCCAGCATAAACTCTATGGCATCCGTGGCGTTCATAATGCCCCCCATACCTATTATGGGTATTTTTACTGCATTGTACACCTGCCAGACCATACGTAACGCTACTGGTTTTATGCAAGGCCCAGATAATCCACCGGTTATGGTAGAAAGCAAGGGACGGCGCTTCTCGGCATTAATGGCCATGCCCAACAAGGTATTGATTAAAGAAATGGAATCGGCTCCAGCTCCCTCCACCCCCCTGGCCATTTCGGTTACATCTGTAACGTTCGGGGATAGTTTTACCATTAAATGACCTTTGTAAACGTCGCGTACTGCGGATGTAACTGCAATGGCAGAAGGACAATGCACCCCAAACGACATACCGCCCTCTTTAACATTGGGACAGGAAATATTGAGCTCGATTCCGGGAATCTTTTCCAGATCGTTAAGCTTTTCGGCGGTTTGTACGTACTCCTCAATGGTAGAGCCCGACACGTTGACGAAGATGCCTGTATCATAATGTTTGATGCGTGGATAGATGTTTTCGACAAAATAATCCACACCTTTGTTTTGCAATCCTACCGCATTAAGCATCCCCGAAGCTGTTTCGGCCATTCTGGGATAGGGATTTCCCTCGCGATGATGCAAGGTGGTACCTTTAACTACAATGCCACCCAATGCGCTTATATCGATGAAATCCTCATACTCTTCGCCAAACCCAAAGGTCCCTGATGCAGTCATCACTGGGTTTTTGAGTGAATATCCGTTTATATTTACTGCTAAATTTACCATCCTTTCAAATCTTCAATATTAAATACCGGTCCTTCGGTGCAAGTATTCTTGTTTCCAGATTTGGTTTCTACCACGCAGCACAAGCATGCACCAAAACCACATGCCATCATATTTTCCAACGACACCTCACAAGCGATTCCAGCTCCTTTTGCGGCAGTGGCCACAGCTCGCATCATGGCATCAGGGCCACAAGTATAAACCCTGTCCATATCCTTAAGTCTCTCTTTTAGCAAAGGATGGTCTGTTACAAATCCTTTAACCCCTGCCGACCCATCCTCGGTGGTAACCCCAATGGGACCATACTGTTTATAATCAGTAAGATCCATCAGAATTTCGCGATTACGCGCTCCCAACAAAAAGTTGACCTCGGCACCTTCCTCTCGCAAACGTCGGCCTAATATAAGTAGTGGAGCAACACCCACACCACCGCCTACGAGCAGCATTTTTCCCCGTTTTGGTACGGTAAAACTATTGCCTAAAGGATAAATCAAATCCAACTTATCGCCAGGCTGCAAATCAACCATCAAACGCGTGCCTTCGCCCACCTCTTGAATCAGCAAAAGCATTTCGTTGGAATCTTTATTTACCTCATGTATTGAAATAGGCCTCCGCAGAAAGGTGTTGGGGCCGTTTTCTACCTTTATTTCTACAAACTCGCCTGGAGCAATATCGGGGAGTTTTCCGTCGGGCTTGGCATAGAGCACGATATATTCATTATTAATCCTACGGTTTCGTGTAACCGTAAACAATTCAACTCTTTTTTTCATATCCTAAAATCACGCCATACGATGTTACATTTGTAAACAACTCTATTTTATGCTACAAATATAGATAAATCAAAGTAAATGCCAATATTACAGACAAAGACAATCACAGCTTTTCAGCAGATAAACGGGAACTGTCAATTCCTTGAGGTTCATTTTTTTTTAACAGCTAGTGATGCAGACTTCCAGGAGACTTACCGCAATTAAGATCTATTAAAAGGTTTATAATCATTATTGTCCGATGAAACATTCGTTTCTTAATTTAGTGCTACAGCCGCACGGGCTCTTACTTTTTGGCTACAGCCCCAAAAAGTAAGCAAAAAAGGCCGCCGCTGCAGATAATTTCCTAAAAATAAGTTTAGTTGGCTAAAATCCAGAAACTCGCTACGCTCAAACAGCCCGGATTTTTTGACGCCACCTATCCTGATTTTATTTACGGAAATTCTCTGAGGCGGAAGTAAGCCCAACTCTAATTGAAAATTTTTCAACACTTTTAAAACATTAGGTTGGAGAAGTTTTTAAAAAAGGTATACCAGACACCATTGATTTATAATAATAAATTGTTGCCTTTTTGGTCTGTAGCAGCCGAAAAACATCGATTATTTGCTAATTAGTGCTTCTAAGAAAACTCGGATAGTTTTGTGTGGCTCGATAAAAAAAGCCAAAGACAAGGCTTTTGAAATCTTGAAAATCAAGGAGTTTACTTTTGTAAATGACTGTTTTCAAGATGAGAATAACGCAGTATTTGGCGTTTTCTTATAGCCACTAATTATTTTGATGATTATTGGGTATATAGGTATCAAAAGTACCATCTCCGTAGAAAAACACGATTCGTTCCGCTTGTTTTGGAAGTATTGATTCGCTGTATATATTTCTATCATTTTTAAGGGCATTAGGCGCATCTTCTTTATGCTCTACAATCAAGTTTGGTGATTCCTGTTCGGGCTCTTTATTAACCTCTGTTTTCGCCTGTTTTGGTGTCTTTTCTTCTTCATCTGGCACTTCGTCAAATAAATTGGGGTTAATAAATGGTGTTGCTGCATCGCTTTTTGCATTACGATACATAGCACCCTGACCCAATAATAGCCAATCGGGATTAATATGTGGAAACTTAACGAGAACTTTCTGCAAGAAATCAAGCCCTGGATTGTTGCGCCCAGATAATAAATGTGAAATACTCGACCTGTTTACTCCTAATATATCAGCAAATTTTGAGGAGGCTAATTTTTCGGCAGCCAATATGGTTTCTAATCTATGTTTCATAAACTCTAATAAAATAGCATCGTTTACATTTGGAAATTAAATCTGATACGAAACAAGTCGTTACATCTGCAAACAATAACTGCCGTTTTTGATTACAAATAACATATAGTTTTAATATCTATACAAATGTAATAATTATTTACATATGACAAATGTGCTCAGTGCATATTTATTCAAAATGATAGCCATTAAGCTTTCAATATTTTCTATGGAAAAGAATATATCATGCTTCGTTTTTGGCTATAATTGCGTTATATATAATTAGAGGCAATATATACTTTAGATATATGCAGTATAAAACTATATAATAATGACTTAATGAGTTATTATTGTGCGAATAGGAATATAATAAAAGGGATTTTATAGTGTAAAATGCTTCGTTTATACATCCGCAAATATCGTAATAAGCTGATAATTAATTGATTACAGTTATAACACTACGATAGCAATCTAAAGCTTTATGTAATGCTTGTATCGTATTTATTATGAGCATTATAAGTCTTTTATTTAGGCAGTAAACTTCAATATTGTGCGTCGATTGGATTGACAAGGGTTATTTATTGTATTTTTAAATTAGATAGACTATATAACTATCACAATATTAGCATTTTATATAGTATGTAAATTTACGTTAATTACTTAATTCTAATATAGGTATGTGTTATGTAGGCGTATGAATAAATGTTTACAAAAGTGCCCACTCCTACCCTATTTGAAATAAATAAACACGCAAACTGCATGTTACAAGTGTAATTAATGTGGAATTCACTCCTTATTTGTAGATTACATATGTAATTAGATGACATTTTATTGTAAGATGATGAACCTTCCTTTTTTATAATCTGAAGATGTATTGATTAAGAAATAAGTGCGAAAGTTAAAGCTGCCGATACACACCCATATCATGAGCAACGTTCGATATATCCAAATCTAAGCGGGTTAATTATGTTAGGCCAGGATTCACAGTTTGAAAATAAAAAAAGGCCCTGTGCAGAACACAGGACCTATTAATACATTAGATATTTAAATTAGATATTCTAATCAGAATTCCTTCTTGATATTTTCTACCCATTTTTCGATTCTTTCGTTGGATAATGCAGCCTGATTTTCGATATCCAGTGCAAGCCCTACAAATTTATCACCTCTCTGTGCCCTTGAACTTTCAAATTCATATCCTTCTGTAGAAGTGAAACCGACAATTTTACCGCCTCTGGCCTCGATAAAATCGGCCAAATGGCCAAGACCATCGACGAAATTTTCAGGATATCCCTTTTGATCGCCACCGCCATACAGCGCAAATGTTTTTCCTTTTAGCGAATCGTCTTCTACTGAGGGTAAAAACTCGTCCCAGTAGTTAGGTAATTCACCATCGAACCAAGTAGGTACGGCAAGAATATAATTTGTAAAGCCCATAAACTGCTCTTGGGTAGCTTCCTCAACGTTTACCTTCTCTATATTTTTTTCGCCAAGATGCTTTATAATCTTTTCGGCCTGCTGCCGTGTTTTGACAGAATTAAAACTATAGAATAAACCTATTTTTTTCATCTCTTAATTATTTAGTAAGCCAATAAATCTGCTGCTGCAGTTTTAATCTTTTGTGTATTAGGCAATGTTTCGGCCTCCAGTATACGGTTAAAACCAACTGGTGTAAAAGCCGAACCCACACGTCGTACAGGTGCGTCGAGGTACTCGAACCCTAGTTCGGTAATAATAGACGACACCTCGGCACCAAAACCTGCAAAAACCTTATCCTCGTGCACAACTAGTGCCCGCGAGGTTTTTTTAATCGATGCCAAAATAGTTTCCTTATCCAGTGGTATTAAAGAACGCAAATCAATCACCTCTATGTTTCCTTTACCTTCTTTACTCAGCGCTTCGGCAGCTTCCACGCACATATGTGTGGTATTGCCGTAGGTTATGATAGTAAGGTCGGTGCCTTCGCGTCTAATTCGTGCCTTACCATAGGGTACTTCAAAACCCTCGGGAATAGGCGTGGCAGCTTTTGGCGAGTTGTACAAGGCCTTTGGCTCCAAATACAAGGTCATGCCTTCGGATCGCATAGATGTACGCAACAGTCCAGCTGCATCATCAGCATACGAAGGGTACACCACCCGTACACCTGGGAAAGTAGTCAGTGCGCCCTCAATGTTTTGCGAATGGTAGAGTCCACCACCGATATATCCACCGGAGGCCAACCTAACTGTTATATTGGGTGAGAACTGTCCTTTGGTTCGCCAGTATTCATGGGTAGTTTCCACAAACTGTTCCATGGCCGGCCAAAAATAATCGGCAAATTCTGCACCTTCAATTACAATTCGAATGTCCTTGTTAAAACGAGACATGCCATTGGCTGTTCCCATGATAAAATCCTCGGCTATGGGTGCATTGAACACCCTTTCTTTACCGAATTCTTGCTGCATACCCTTGGAAACGTTAAAGATACCGCCCTTTTCTTTGTTGGCCATATCCTGTCCCCACATATAGGTATGCGGATTGTGTCTAAACTCCTCCTTGAGTGTACCGTTAAGTGCCTCTATGAGTTTTTTTGGCTCGCCAGTTTCATTGTGTAGGCCATCCGGAAATTTTTTTGGTTCATAAGCAGGGGCATAAACAAAGTCGTACACGCTTTCAGGCTTGGGATTAGGCGCGGCTAAACCTGCTTTATGGGCAGCTTTCACCTCGTTTTTTACCTTGGCATCTATGGCCTCTAATTCTTCCTCGGTGGCTCTTTCGTACCTGAGCAACAACCTGCGGTACTTGGCCAGCGGATCGTATTCCTGTACATAGTTCAGTTCAGCCTTATCGCGATAGAGCTCATGTCTGTCGGAATTAGAATGGGAATGTATACGCACACAGTTGGCATGCACGATAACAGGTTTTTGTTCTTCTTCGGCCCATTTTACCGCTTCGGCCATGGCATTCATCGAATCGAATACATCCTTGCCGTTACAATAAATGATACGCAGGTTCTTCATCCCTTCGAAATTCTTGGCTACTTTGCGATTGGCCGTTTGATCTTCCTTGGGCACGGAAATACCATATCCATTATCCTGAAACACAAAAACTACCGGAAGCTGTTCGTTGGATGCCCCGTTGATGGCCTCATAAACATAACCCTCGGATACCGATGATTCGCCCTGCGAGCTGATAGCTACCCCTTTGGCCTTGTAAGTTTTGATGCCCCGCGCAATACCCACCGCATGAAGTGTATGGTTACCCGTAGCTGATGAAACGTTATGTATATTCCACTCTGGCTTGGCAAAATGGTTCGACATATGTCGTCCACCCCCAGCCACATCAGTATCTTTAGATATACCATTAAAAATAATTTCCTCGGCAGTCAAGCCAGCCGACAAACAGGTCTGCAAATCCCTGTAATAGGGAAAAAGATGATCCTTGCTCCTGTCGAAATTCTGCCCAATGGCTAACTGTATGGCATCGTGTCCGGCAGCTGGCGCATGATACGACCAACCTATGGCCTGTTTTAGATAGTTTGGCGCTCGATCGTCGAGACTGCGCCCTAGCTTTAAGAGGTGATACCATTTTAGAAGCGTATCCTTTTCTGTCGTCTTTATCTTATATATTTCTTTTACGTCTGACTTCATTGTCCTCAAGTTTTAATTAAATGTCTGTATAAAGCTAAATGGTTCTGTCGATATCAAATTGTTCCAGATAATCACCTATCCTTCGCAGGAAATTACCACCTAATGCGCCATCAACGATACGATGGTCGTAGGATAAAGAGAGGAACATTTTATGGCGGATAGCTATGGCATCGCCACTTGGCGTTTCGATAACTGCTGGTTTTTTCTCGATGGAACCCACCGCCAGAATGGCCACTTGAGGTTGGTTGATGATAGGCGTACCGAGAATATTTTTAAATGAACCAAAATTGGTGATGGTAAAAGTTCCACCTTGAATGTCGTCGGGCGAAAGCTTATTATTACGCGCCAATCCTGCCAACCTGTTTACGTCGGAAGTAAGACCAACGAGGTTTTTATGATCTGTATTTTTGATGACAGGAACAATTAGGTTACCACTGGGCAAAGCTACTGCCATACCAATGTTCACATTTTTGCGATAAATAATCTTGTCGCCGTCAACCGATGCGTTTACGCCCGGGAAATCGCGCAATGCCTTAGCTGTTGCTTCGAAGAATATGGGTGTATAAGTGATTTTTTCATTGTGTTTTTTCTGATAGGCCTCTTTGTTTTTGTTGCGCCACATCACAATATTGGTCATATCCACCTCTACCACAGCGGTAACGTGCGGCGACACTTGTTTTGACATCACCATATGATCGGCTATCAGCTTACGCATACGATCCATTTGAACAATTTCATCCTCGGCATTCACCGAAACCGGAGGTCTAGCAATTTTTTCTGCCGGCTTGGCGGGAGAATCACTTGGCTTTGTTGTTTGCTTATCTGTAGCAGTGCCCGAAGCTCTTTTTTCTATAAAACTCAGAATATCGGCTTTTGTAACACGCTCATTTTGACCGCTACCCTTTAATGAATCCAGCTCCTTAAAAGAAACGCCCTCTTCTTTGGCGATACTTTTTACTAAGGGAGAATAAAATTTGTCGGAACTTTGCGAAGCCTCGTCTTCTTCGTTGGATTTATCTTTGCCGGATTCTTTGCCGCCTTCCTCGGGAGCTTCTTTACCTTTTTGGATCTTTCCTTCCACTTCTACCGGGGTGTCGTCACCTTTCTCTTTATCGTCACTATCTTTTGCCTTGGTGGGCTTAGCTTTTTCTTCACTTTCCGATTCATCGCCTTCCAGTGTAATGATTGCCACAGGCTTTCCAACGGGTACCAGTGCGTCGGTTTCGTACAAGATTTCCTTCACGATTCCTGCAACGGGTGATGGAATCTCGGAGTCGACTTTATCGGTGGCTATCTCCAATAATATATCGTCTTCCTCGATGGTATCACCAACGGAAACGAACCATTTTGTAATCGTTGCTTCTTCTACGCTCTCACCCATTTTGGGCATAAGAATTTCAAATGTTGACATATCGTTGTTTTTTTATTTTAATGTAAGCGTAATTCAAATATATATATTGTTTCAGTCCAAACCAAAACTTTATCAATCAACTATTTTGTTTAAATACTAAGATATAAAAGTTATTGAGTAATTATGAACAAAAGGTAGATATCCTACTCATTACATATCTTTTGATTTTTATTATACCAATTATAAACACGCAAGCCTAAAAATGGTTCTGTCTACTAACAAATCTTATTCAATAATTTTGAGTTCGGTTCTTCTATTTGTAGCCCGACCCGCTTCCGTTTCGTTTGATTCAATTGGATCGTTCATCCCTTCGCCTTTGAACGATAAACGGTTAGCAGGTATACCGGCATTTATCAGATACTGATAAACTTCTTGTGCCCGTTGCATACTCAACTTTTGATTGTATGCTGGCGAACCCACATTATCCGTATAACCCAGCAACTGGATTTTTATTTGGTCGTTTTCGTTTAGGAACTGGAGTAATTTTTGGAGCTCCACCTCCGACTCAATGCGCAATTGATACGAATCTGTTTCGAAAAAAATATTATTGAGCACTATTTGTTCGCCTACTTTTAAGGGTTTAAGGTAGATATCCAAAATTTTTGGATCGGCAGCGGATGACAAGGAATCCATTTTAAAGCTCTCTGAATAAAACAAATAGCCTTTTTTGGAAACATTTAGGGCATATAATCCACCCATGGGCAAACACACCAAAAAATCGCCTGAAAAATCCGTTGACATCGCCTCCACTATCATTTTGCCGCTGTTGATATCCTTGAGCTCGAAAGCTGCTTTGAGTTTTTCCTTGGTATGACTATCGAACACCCTGCCTTTGACGTACGAAACGGGCAAAGGCCTTATTTCAGTGGGCATATGGAAGCTGTAAATATCGCGACCGCCAAAGGAGTCTCCATATCCGTCGGAAGAAAAATAGGCCTTACGACCATTGGCTGTAACCACCAGACCAACCTCGTCGTCGGCCGTGTTGATTGGGTATCCAAGATTTACCGGAGGCTCAACAAAAACACCATTGGTCATACGTGACATGAACAAATCGGCTTTTCCCATTCCGGCCCATCCCTCCGAAGCAAAATACAGCGTGCTATTGTCGGGGTGGATAAAAGGTGACAATTCGTTTGAAGCAGTGTTAATCTTATCGCCCAGGTTTTCGGGGCTTCCAAAGATAGGTGTTCCTGTTGCATCAAGCCCAAAAATGGTAGCCCGCCAAATATCGTTACCACCAATGCCTCCCTGCCTGCTACTCGAGAAATACAAGGTTCTGCCATCGGACGAAAAAGAAGGCTGTGATTCCCAATATGGCGTATTTACAGGAGACCCTATATTTTTTGGAGAACTCCAACCCGTGGACGTACGGTAGCTGAAATAAATATCGCAGGATCCCTTGCTATCCAATCTGCCACAAGCTGTAAAAAACATCCAATTACCATCGGACGAAAGCGTTTGTGCACCCTCGTTGCTGGCACTGTTCAAAGGTGGATGAAGCTGTTTTCGCTCTTCCCATTCACCTTGGGCATTTTTTACCGAACTAAAAAAATCTTCATGAAAATGATTAGCCATAGCGTTGGCATAAGGCTTTTTTGATAATATTGAATCCCGTTCCACCAGAACGGTATAAACCAAGGTCTGCTCATCGGCAGTGATACTGGGCCAGTATTCGTTATTTTTACTATTTATCTTTTCACCCAAGTTAACCGGCTCAATCTGGCGTGGTTGTGACGTCGATGTTTTTGCGAATTTAGCTTTTGTTAGCCAATCATCTGCTTTAAGTTTCGATTGGCTATTATTTGTATTTTTGTGATAAGCTTGGAAATATTGGATTGATTCGTCAAACTGGCCCAAATGGAAATTAGCTACCCCCAAACTATAATAACTGTAAACAAAAAATGTGGAATCGAGCTCTACCACCTTTTTGAGATTCTCGACCTGACTACGGTAGTTTTCCTGTTCAAAAAACACTTCTGACAGCAAAAGGTAAGCTTCGATAAACTCGTCATCCTTTTTAATAGCCTGATTTAGTGGGATTTTAGCCGAATCGTAGTTATGGGATTGATAAAAGGACAATCCTTTTTTATACAAGCTTGCTGCCTTTTTAGATGATGTGGATAATTTTTGGGCATCAGCAGAAATCCCCAAACCCAAAATAAGTGCCGAAAAGCAAACTTTTAATAATATTTTATATAAATGTACCACCATAACAAGCCTAAAAAAGTTAATCTGTACAAAAATAACATAATTGTTTAAACCGCCTTGCTATTGGAATATATTTGGCTTAAAGACATAAAGAATAATGAGAACAATTTTGCTTGGCCTATTTTAGCACCTGCAATAGAACCCTGAATGGGGTTCAATGTTTAAATGCGGTTGCCCTGGGTATTTACTAGTTAAAATAAGATTTGACCAAATTTAAATTTTCGTTAAAGGAACCTTTTGATTCTTCGTTTGTAATCCCATTTATAGAATCAAAATACTCATGAAATTTTGGCAAACTGAAATGTGCCAAAATTTCGGCACCATGTCGCGGAAATCTGGACAAAGCGGCTTCCATTGTTCCCAGACCCCCACGAATGCCTATAGAAGTAGAAAGTAAAAACAATTTTTTACCTGTAAACATATTTACATTATAACGCGAAACCCAATCAAACAAATTTTTAAATATCGCAGTGTAAGTTCCGTTATGCTCCGAAAGCGATATAATAATTAAATCGGCAGTCTGCAATTTGAAATAAAATTGTTTTGCATTTTCAGGAACCCCCTTTTCGCTTTCTAAATCAACACTAAATAAGGGTAATGGAAAATCGTTTAAATCCAATACTTCAATATCGGCATTGTCAAATTGATTTGCCGTAAATATTGCAAACTGCTTATTTATTGAATGTTTGCTTGAACTTGCACCAAAGGCTACTATCTTCATAATATTATTATTTAATCATTGGAACTTCCATTAAAAGAACTCTGCTGGATGTTTCGGAAATGAATTGAATTTCGCTGATATCCCATAAGCCCATACCATCTCGTAGAGCTAGCTTTTGATCTTCAATTTGCACATTGCCTTCCAACACAAAAGCATAAACCCCATTTACCGGATTTTTCAATGCGTAGGAAGCTGTCTTGCCAGCATCGAATTTACCTAAATGAAACCAGGCATCCTGATGGATCCAAACTCCCTGATCGTCTTTATTGGGCGACAATATCTGGTAAAACTCGTTCGCTTTCTCAATATCTCTTATCGATATTTGATCGTAATGCGGCGTTACACTTTTTTGATTAGGGAATACCCAAATCTGAAGAAACTTGACCCTCCGATCTTTGTTTTTGTTGTATTCGCTGTGAAAAATACCTGTTCCTGCACTCATAACCTGTACATCACCTTCCTTAATTACAGCCACATTTCCCATGCTGTCTTTGTGTTCCAAGTCGCCTTCCAAAGGTATCGAAATGATTTCCATATTGTCGTGCGGATGCTTTCCGAAACCTTCTCCGGCTTCCACGGTATCATCGTTTAGCACTCGCAATGCCCCGAAATGAAGACGTTCGGGATTGTAATAATTTGCAAAACTAAATGTGTGATGTGAGTCGAGCCACCCATGGTTCGCATGACCACGGGTGTTTGATTTATGCAATATTGTTTTCATCTGATTATTTTTTTTAGTGGACAAATGCAACATCCATGAGATAATCGTGAAAGTGAGTGTTAAATCTAATTAGTTCATCTAAGAAACCCTCTTTTTTATTATTACCTCTCCGTGATTACCCCTAACCCCTAAAGGGGAATTGGCTTTTGCCGGGGAGTTCTGGTTCTCCCTTTAGGGAGTTCGAGGGTTTTTAGAAGAGAGATTGTTCCGTTTGCTTATAGCCACTAATTATCATGGATGTTTCATTTTGTTTTCAGTTAGCTTGTTTTAACAATTGAACTTCGCAACTTATTTTAATTTCGTCGCTAACCAAAACGCCTCCTGTTTCAAGGGCTGCATTCCAGGTAAGTCCGAAATCTTTACGGTTTATTTTTCCTGAAATTGCGTATCCCGCTTTTTCGTTGCCCCAAGGGTCTTTCATTACCCCGCCAAATTCAACATTGAGCTTTACCTTTTGGGTTACCCCTTTAATGCTTAGGTCGCCCGTGAGGCTGTAGTTTTCGTCATCGCTTTTAGCAACGGTGGTTCCTTTAAAAGTAACTTCTTTAAAGTTTTCAATATCGAAAAAGTCTGCACTTTTTAAGTGACCATCGCGGTCTGGAGCACCTGTGTCGATTGATGCAGGATTCATTTTAAACTCAATATCGGATGTTAAAAAGTCTTTTCCTGACGTGTAAACAGTGCCTTCGAATTCTTTGAAAACACCCTTTACATTGGTTATCATCAGGTGTTTTGCTTTAAACGAAATTTCGCTATGCGAAGGGTCTATTGTCCATTTTGTTTTTGAAGTAGTTTCCATGACATTAATTTTTAATTGTTTTTAATGATACAAAGTTACGTCGTGGAAACTGCCTCCGAAATGGAAGAATTACGGTAGGTATGGTAAAAATTATCGAATCGGGAATTATTTTAAATGACTGTCGCGAAATTCCTGTAACGACTGTCCTAATTTGCTTTTAACGAATTTGCTGAAATGTGATGGATCATTGAAACCCAAATCAAAACCTATTTCTTTGCTGCTTTTATCGGTAAAAACAATCATTCTCTTGGCTTCGAGGGCTATTCGGTTTTGTATAAATTCTTTTGCAGAAATATGCACCGATGACTTTATAATTTCATTTAAATAGTTGGGCGAAACGTTAAGCATTTCGGCGTATTCTTGCACCTGGTGCAATGTTGTAAAATGAGTTTCAACGTTTTTTTTTAAATTTTTCACTATCGTTTTTCCTACTTCTATAAACTGCATATTGGTTTGAGGTGCAAGCGAACAATGCCCGTTGCATTCAATCAGAAAAAGTTTTAGGTAAGCTCCAATAGTTTCATACCGCATTTCGTTCGAGGAATGAAATTCTGAATTCATTTTTGCGGCGAATAATTTTAGGGAGTTCTCCATTTGCGAATCAATAGGGAGCGGTGGTGTTTCGTCGCTTTTTTGAAATAGCTTAAGGTTCGAAATAAAATCGGGCCGGATGCTGTTTTGTTCTAGAAATTCGGACGTGAAAAGAATTACATAACCCGTAGGATTTGGATTTGTAATTACCTGATGAACCTGTTCGGGACTTACAAAGAAAATATGGTTTGGGAGGATTTCATATTCTTTAAAATCAATGATATGTTTCCCGGTAGCTAAGAACGACCAAATTACTGTGTAATAACTATGTCGATGCGGATTGTCGGCAATACCGCCAAATGCCTGGCCTATTTCTTCCATAGTTTTCATTACGAATGGCACTGGTGCTCCATTGAATCGCAAATCAAGACTATATATTTTGTTGTTTTCAGGCATTTTAATTGGCAAAATCAAGTTAAAAAGTTTGTTTCTATTTTTTCTTAGTCGCTGAATATTTAAAATAAGCAATACTTTCCATGCCTCTTATTGAAATTGGGAGCTCGTTAATTCTCGTATTAACAACATCTATGATTTTTAGTTTTTTACAAAAACTAAAACTTGGTAAGTCGTTAAGATTTGGATTGTTTGATAAATATAATTCTTCCAAATTTTCACAATACATTAAAACACTCACATCCATAAGATTATTGTTACGAATTGACACAGATCTTAAATTTTTAAGGTTTACAAACCAATTAGGAATTTCAATTAAATTATTATTGTCAAGAATTAATATTTCAACATCCCTGTCAATCACTGGTAATTCTGTTAAATTATTATTGCTTAAATCGATAATGTTTCTTTCAAAGGCTCCATTCCCATGATATACAATAATTGAGTCATTCATTTGCGAAAACCCAATAAGAGGAAAAAACATTAAAATAAAGGTAATAGCTTTCATACTGTTGTTTTTTAGCTAAAGTAAGATTATTAAAGTATAATGATATGTGCTTTTGTTAATTTTCACTTTTTTTTATAATCAAACTTTTAATTCCTTCAAAAGACTTCTCAAAATTTATTCTAATCTGATTATCTAGTTTTTTAATTTCATTGGTATTTTGTAAAACAGCACCTTCTTTTAGGTATGTTTTATGATGTTTTTTTGAAATTACTATTGGTCTAATGTGTCTTTTGAATATTCCATAATCAAACACATATCCTAGAATTAGTATAGTGTCTTCTAATTCTAGCACCTCAAATGTGACTGATTTTGGTTTTATATGAATGACTGCATCATGGTTTTGTCTTATCGGCTTAATAGTAAATGAATCCAAATATAATTCAGCTTTTTGAGGAACAAATAATCCAATTTTCAATTTTTCTTCAATCCATTCACGATATTTCAGTTGTTTGCAATACGCTATAAAACCAGACAAATAAAATCCTAAATAAATAATGAAGAGTGTAAATATTGGTATAAAAAATAAAATAAGATTAGCGTCTTCATTTTCTCCATTCATCATGAAATTGATAATGGACATGAAAGAGATAATTACGAAAAATGAAATCCAATAGATTTTAGATTTCTTGTCAGCCGCTATATATTCTAAATAGTTCATTTGCAATAAATTAATCATTTCAATTGCTCACCGCTCTAATTAGGGGGTCGAGGGCTAATTTGAAAAGCCAAACCACCAAAAGTCCACCACTGAACCGAAGCTTTTGTTTGGTTATAAATTAATTACTTTATCTAGCCGAAGCCTTAGCTTCGGCGTGCTTATTCAAGCAGCAAAGGCTTCAAAAACAGCCCTGCAAGCCCATGCCATTTATTTATTGTGTGTGCCCTGCATGAGCAGCAGTGCACACAGCCGGAAGTTGTTGAAAAAGTTTAAAAATACAAACTATTCTCAATAAACCAAGGGCTTGCATTTTATCCAGAGGGTTAACCCCGTGGAATAGCTTGCTAATATTTCACAGGGTTCCTTCCGAGTCTACTTCGGAACAGGCTATCATGGGCGGAAGTAACCCCGTACGATAAATCTACGGGGCAGGCTGCTCCGAACCGTTAGTAAGTGACAAGCTTGCCAAGGGCAACCTTGAGAGTGAACGAAGCCAAACCCTGTGCCGCTAAGTCCTTCGTCAAGCTCCTTAGCTGAAATTTTGGCGCAAGCATAAGGCAATGGACTTCGGAGAAAGCTATGTCATAAACATACGTACGGTGGTGTCGTGCATTATTCAAGGTCAAGCACAATTTGAATGTTCTCTTTCACTAATTCCATCAGTTCGTCAGGTAAAACACCAATTCTTTTTGTCAATCTTTTATTATCAATCGCACGAATCCGTCAATGAAAAATGCAAACATTTTTTTTAGGAACTGCTCCAACTGCAAGCCCTTGCCGCTTACTAAAATAAACGGAACCAAGGTGCCAGACATTAGCCCAAACAGCTTGATATTTTGAATATAACGTAGAAATAATGAAATGGTGGGTAGTAAATGTGCTATCCCATCATCTTCAGATAACAACCATAGCAGCCACAGACAACCAAAAGAAATGTAATCGTCAAGGGTGACCTTGGGAGTAAAGTCTGCCTGATCGGACGGACAAGTAACCAGAACTACAAATTCTTATTTTAGGAGGGTTTGGTGAGACTTTTTTAGTGAGTGTATAATAACCCATTGGTTAGCTCATGATATATGCCTTTTGGGGATTAATTCAATTGTCTTTATTTCGAAGATTGTCCATTGTTTTTTTTATTATATGCCTGACCTCTTGGTATCAGATATTCAAAAACAACCGTGTTTCCTTCAATATGTATATGCAATAACATGAAAGCTCTTAAGTCTCCAATTCTTTTACGATAAACATTTTGAAAGCCTACCAATTTTTTACAATCAGATATTTCATCAATTCTCTCTGCTTTCTTGACCTCCGTTATCGCTAATTTAACTGACTCGAGAACTTTTCCGGAAAGTTTTTTTACGACTTTGGTAAATGCTTTTGAATACTCTATATTCATACACTTAACCAATTTTCAAAGTCATTCTTTTCCTGTGCGGAAATAATTTCTTTACCTTCAGGATAGTTCTTAACCAGATAAGCATACATTTCTGATTCTTCAATATCGTCTGCCAATGTATCGAGTGATTTCTCTATCAAACCTTTCAGGTTTGTACCTTTTTCTGCTGCTTTAATAGACAAAATTCTAAAAGTATTTGGATTTAAATCTATTAATTTCCTTTTCCTAGTTTCCATGAACAAATGTTTTAGAAAACAAATATATATAATATATACGGAATATACAATATATATCGCATGGGTTTTTAAGGGTTATTCTTTAACGGATAACATGAATAAGCTTTTTTTCTTCGGGTGATAATCTCTTTTTACAACTAACTATTCGACCGCATTCGCGAGCTGCTTGCAAACGAGCCACAGCCCGATATCGGATTGGTGCGTGTTCAAATTCAGTAAAACGGAGGTTAAGCAACTGAAGATGAAAATACAACAATATTGTACTAAATAATAAAATTGAGGATGTTGTAAAGGACAAATAAGTTTAAAACACTCCCTACTCTCCCACTTTTATCACATTGCCTTCGTTAGCGAGGAATGTGTTCGGGAAAACGGTTTTGGCTTCATCCAAAAGTATGGTAAGATTTTTATACCGGGAAGAAAAATGACCTATCAATAATTTGCCTGCTCCTGCTTTTGTTGCTATTTGCGCGGCTTGCTCGGCAGTGGAATGATATGTTTTTTTTGCCAGTTGGGCATTGTCGCTAGCAAAAGTGGCTTCGTGATAGAGTACATCTACCCCTTTAATTTGCTCGATGATGTTTTCGTTGTATTTGGTATCGGTACAAAAGGCATACGACAGTGTTTTTGGAGGGTCTAAAGTAATTTCCCCGTTGGGCATTACAACGCCATCTTTATTTAAGTAATCACCCCCATTTTTTATGGCAACCATATCTTTAATGCCCGGCTGATGGGTAAATACAAATTCCTTTTTTAATTTTCGATCTTCAGGTTTTTGTTTAAAAAGGAAGCCTACCGTTGGAATGCGATGTTTTAATGGGATAGTTTCGACTTGTATAGCCTTATCTTCGTAAATCAACGTTTTTTGTTTTGGATCGAACGCATCAAATACAACCTGAAAGGGCAAATCAGTACAGAAATAATCTAACTGTGGTTGGAGTAGTTTTTCGAGGTGAGAATGCGAATGGATGTATAATGGAGCCTTACGCCCCAAAAGACCAAGGGTGGATATAAGTCCGATAAGGCCAAAGCAATGGTCGCCATGTAGGTGCGAAATAAAAATATGCTCTATTTTGGTAAACCTAATTTTATTGACGCGCAACTGCCGTTGGGTACCTTCGCCACAATCAATCAAAAAAAACCGCTCAGATGCACTGAGCACCTGAGCGGTTGGATATCTGTCAGAAGTTGGCAAGGCCGAACTGCTTCCTAGGATGGTTATCGTAAACGATTTAGACATTATTTTCCAATGGCTTTCCTCATTAACTCAACACCTTCCTCCATTTTAGCAGCTATTGTTAACACAGAATCTAACTGTGAAACAGAAATTAACCGTTCTACAGCTGGTTGTAATCCTGATAAAACAAAAGCACCATCGGCATTTTTGCATAATCTGTTAGCTACAAGAATAGCACTCAAACCTGATGAATCACAATAACTTGATTTTGACAGATCAAGGAGAATATTTTTTTCTCCATTACCAGACAATAATACAAGTTCAGATTTTAGCGAAGGAGCTACATGCGTGTCCAGCTTTTCCTTTAGGATCTGAATAAGCGTGAAATCATCTAATTTATCTATCTTAAAGTCCATCGGTTAAAAAATTTTATTGAATACTACACTGTCAGGATACTTAGTTCTTCTCGTTGGCTTCCATTTTATCTTTCAGAGCCTGCAAGCCAGAAATATCACCCAATGTAGTCTTTTCTAAGTTATCTTTCAACTTCTTTACACCTTTTTTGGTAGTTTTTGTCTCCTCGTCTTTCTGTGTAACTTCGGCAGTACGCTTCACATCTTCAAAAACTCTTGAATGTGAAAGTATTATGCGTTTAGACGACTTGTTGAATTCAATTACTTTAAAGTCTAATTTTTCATCAGCTTTCGCTTGTGAACCATCTTCCTTAACCAAATGACGAGGTGTAGCGAAACCTTCAACACCGTAAGGAAGTGCTATAACAGCGCCTTTATCGAACAATTCGATGATAGTTCCCTCGTGTATTGAATCTACGGTAAACAATGTTTCGAAAACATCCCATGGATTCTCTTCCAATTGTTTGTGGCCTAGGCTCAAACGTCTGTTTTCCTTATCAATTTCCAAAACTACAACCTCAACATCTTCGCCTATTGAAGTAAATTCGGCTGGATGCTTGATCTTTTTAGTCCAAGAAAGGTCAGATATGTGAATAAGTCCATCGATACCTTCTTCAATCTCAACAAAAATACCGAAGTTGGTAAAGTTTCTAACCTTGGCTTTGTGCTTTGAACCAACAGAATAGCTTTGTTCTATTTTTTCCCATGGATCTGTTTTCAATTGCTTGATGCCAAGTGACATCTTACGCTCGTCGCGATCCAAAGTAAGAATGGTAGCTTCTACCTCTTCGCCAACTTTTAAGAAGTCCTGTGCGCTGCGTAAGTGCTGCGACCACGACATTTCAGAAACGTGTATCAAACCTTCAACGCCAGCTGCTATCTCAACAAAAGCACCATAGTCGGCCATAACCACTACTTTTCCTTTAACCACATCGCCTACTTTAAGCTCGGTGCTTAACGAATCCCATGGATGGGCTGTAAGCTGCTTAAGGCCTAATGCAATACGTTTTTTCTCGTCGTCGAAATCAAGGATTACGACATTTAATTTTTGATCTAGCTCAACCACTTCTTCAGGATGAGAAACACGACCCCATGATAGGTCAGTGATGTGGATTAATCCATCTACGCCGCCCAGGTCGATAAATACACCGTAGGAAGTAATGTTTTTAACTGTACCCTCAAGTACTTGTCCTTTTTCAAGTTTCGAGATAATATCTTTTTTCTGTTGCTCCAGTTCGGCTTCAATAAGTGCTTTGTGCGAAACAACAACGTTTTTAAATTCAGGGTTAATTTTAACCACTTTGAATTCCATTGTTTTTCCAACATACATATCGTAGTCGCGGATAGGCTTCACATCGATTTGCGAACCTGGCAAAAAGGCCTCAATTCCGAATACATCTACAATCATGCCACCTTTGGTGCGGCACTTGATGTATCCTTTGATTACCTCATCGTTTTCTAAGGCAGCATTTACACGATCCCATGAACGCAGTGCACGGGCTTTTTTGTGCGAAAGTACCAGCTGTCCTTTTTTGTCTTCCTGGCTCTCAACATATACCTCTACGGTATCGCCAACCGCCAAATCAGGGTTGTAACGGAATTCGTTTCTGGAGACAATACCGTCTGATTTGAAACCAATATTAATTACAACTTCTCTTTTTGTTACGGCAATAACCTCACCTTCAATCACTTCTTTTTCCGAAATGGTAGAAAGGGTTTTGTCGTACATTTGCTCCAGTTCTTGTTTCGAACTTTTACTTCCGAATACTTCGCCTTGCTCAAACGTGTCCCAATCAAAACTTTCGTCAGAAGCATTTGCAGTAGCTACTATCGGCTCTTTTTTTACCTTAGGAGTTTCTTTTACCTCAGGAGTCTCTTCTTTTACCTCTGGGGTTTCGTTTACCACAGGGGTTTCGTTTACTTCAGGAGTTTCGTTTACTTCCTGTGTGTTTTCGTTTACTTCACTCATCTAAAAATCAATTAATTACTAGTAGTTAGACATTATATTTTATAAAAACTGCCGCAAAAGTACTAATTATTTATTAAATAACTATGGCAATCATAGGTTTAAAATTTAGCGGGTTATACTGCTACTAATCACAAAATGTTAAAGCAAATCGATTAATCCATCTGGGATATCTTCTTCTATCGCTGCCAACCCTGTTGTTTCCAGAAAATCGTTCGAAAATAGGTGAGCCATTTCTTCACTCAACAAGGCACACCTGTACTTCCTCCATTCTTTAACTCTATCGCCATACATATAATTTATTAATCCGGGGAAACGCCAATCCATGTTTTTGCCCCAATGAACGGTAAAGGGAATCCCGGCCTCCTGCAAAACTTCAATCATACGCCGCGAAAACTCCGTCAGGCTCATCAGCTTTTTGCTTTTATTCCAAAGCACACCATCGATTTCGATAACACAGGTTATCGGAAATTTAGTGAAGCCAAGGGTTGCTTCTGTTTGCTTCACAAAACGCATAGCGTACATTCCGGGTATGGGACCTTCGTCATTGGCCAACTTAGCAAGTATTTTTAATGCCTTCGACGATTGGGTATGGTCCACCCCCACCGAACATGCAAAGGCAGGCCCTAAATACGATGCGTCCCAAAAAATTTCGGCCAAGGTACCCGTAATGTCCATATCCACAGGTGGTAAAACTGCTTTTTGAAGTTTGCGCACAAAATAGGGGATTCTTTTGGGCCATTTCTCCGATACCTTTATCAACAGGTGAATCAGATCGCGATACATTGAAGTTTTTATTACAGGTAAAGGATCGGGATAAGGGATGGCATAAGGCTTCTTGTACATTATCTCTACCACATACTTCTGCTCGTCGGCATAAGGGTTCATAAAAACTTTAAAATGATAAGGGCGCAATGGCTTGCCATTATTATTTACTTCCCCATCTATCTTAAACGCAGAATTTTCAAAATCCATGCTATCTGACAGATGCAGAGCAATATCTTTGTCCACCTTTCTCACATATCGCCGCAACAAATACCTGTCCTCGGCCTCAATGGTTATTCCATGAATAAAACCAAAGGAGCCCAGACCCACCAACGCGGCATTAAACAAGCCATCGTGACGTATGACCCTGGACTTTATTTTTTGTGCGAACGTATTGCTCAAGGCAGGCCTGCTGTGTCTTTCGATATAAACCACATCCCTGAGCCCGGGGCCAACAATTAAATTTAGTCCAACCACATAATCAGTTATGGCTCCTGCATCTATGGCTGCCCCATGCACACCGGTCGAAATACAGCCCGCAATGGTTTGCCCGTTGCTGGCTCCGCTACTTTTTAAAGATTTTCCGTAATCCGACAATGTTTTGGAGAGCTCTTTAATGGTATTGCCACATTGGAAAAAGAACAAGTTCTCGTCTTTATAAAAGCTTTGAGCATGTATATCTTCGTCGAGCAAAGGAACATGGAGGTTCATATTAGCGTTAAAGTGCATCCTGTCTTTATGGTGTGCTATGTGCGACAAGGACCAACGCGATCCGTAAGCCCGAAATCCTTGACTCGCATCTGCAGTCTCCTTGATCAATCGTCTAATTTCATCGGCAGCATCATTAAAGCGATCTATTTTACCCGGAAGATTACCTTTGGGTTCAAGCTCGGTAACATATAGCCACTTGAGAGGAAAAGGGCCGTTATTATGTAGTGTATCCCATTCTGTTTTTTTATGTGTAGTTGTTTTAGCCATGATAATTTAATTTGAGGTTTTATCACACACATATTTAATCTTCACCTTTCTTTTTTTGCCAAAAGTAACGGCGCTCAGCAGCAACCCGCCAAAGGTATTTCGGCATTCAACAATGGCAATTGCTCCAGAATTGCAGTTTTTAAGCAACATGGTAAAATCCTTGTCCAAGGCACCTATGGTTATCACGGTGTCCAATTGGTGTACTTTCATGTTACGATAATAGCATTCGCAATCGTTGTTGGGATCGGGTTCGGGCACACCTTGCGAAGTCCTAAAGCGAATAGAATAGCAAGAGGTGAGTAAAAGCACAAAAATAACAGGCAGTAAGGACTTAATCCATTTATTTATCAGAG
>JAGXIO010000117.1 GCA_024635555.1 Saccharicrinis sp. | reverse complement strand
TTGTCCTGCAATATCTACAATCGCGTACATCAGAAATTGTTTAAAATTTAATCCCGGAGGCGGGCTTCTTCTCTTATAATCAGCCACTTTACCATGCCCCGCAAGAAACATTGGAGTGCAAAAGTAGTTATTAATTTTATTCCTACAAAACTCTTTTATTTAAAAGCATGTATTTCAGCACAATTAATGTCTTTATAACATCAATAGATCGTTAGATAATAGATACTAGACTGATTTACACAATGCTCTAATTCAGTGAATTAATGTATTTGGTTTGCATTTGCCAATCGCCTTATTATTAGCGTATTACAAAACCCCAACCCACTTTTAAACTTCTTATCAAATGGAAATATCCTACCAAAAGTAAGGAACACAGAACAGTGTTTAATTAAATAGAGCTTGTTAAAAACATTTTGTTATATTTGTTCTTACATTTAAAAATTACACTTTTACAATACATCTGTTTGCTGTTTCGAAATTAGTTTATGAGCCAAAAGAAAATTAAACTGAACATATTAGGGTTGTCATACAGTCAAACCCAATCGGGTGCTTATGCCCTTGTTCTTGCCGAGGAGGATGGAGAAAGAAGAATACCTATTATTATTGGGGGTGTTGAGGCACAGTCGATAGCTATAAAGCTTGAAGGACTTGAGCCGCCCCGTCCACTTACCCATGATTTATTTTTAAATTATTCGCGCGCTTTTGGCATCGAAATTAACGAGGTAGTTATTTACAAGTTAGAAGAGGGCATTTTTTACTCCGAACTGGTTTGCACCAAAGATGGTAAACAGCATAGAATAGATTCTCGAACTTCGGATGCCGTGGCTCTTTCTTTACGATTTAACTGCCCCATTTACACCTACGAATCTATCATGAAAACCGCGGGCATAGTGCTGGATATGGGCAAGAGCCGAGGACTTGATTTGGATGTGGATGAACAAGCACCAAAAAGAAGTGAATCGCAATACTCACGTAAGTCGCTGGATGAACTGAACAAGCTGTTAAACGAAGCCATAAACAACGAAGATTACGAGAAAGCTTCAGAGATAAGGGATGAGATACAGCGCAGAAGTGCATCTTAAGTAATCTTTGCACCAAAAAATAAGTGCGCAAAGTATTTTCTTAGGCAAATCTGAAATATAAACCTCATACACCTATTTTTAATGACCAAGAAACTAATTGTTACTATTGTCCTATTATTGCTGGCAACAGCACAATCCACCTGGGCAAACACAGTGGTTGATGCCACGCAAAGTAACGGCATTTCATTTATGAGTATATTACGTGGCGCCCTTGGCATGATAGTATTAATTGCCATTGCATGGTTGCTTAGCTCAAACAAAAAAGCCGTTAACTGGAAAGTGGTTGGCATTGGGCTCGGGATTCAATTATTTTTGGCCATCTCCATTTTAAACGTTCCTTTTATTCAACGTTTCTTCGAGTTCATAAGCCGGGGTTTTGTGCAAATTTTAAATTTTACCGAAGCGGGTACCGCCTTTCTCTTTAAAAGTTTTGGTTCCGGGGTTATTGAATCGCCCTTGCTCAATTTTGCGGTAGTCATTTTGCCCACCATTATATTTTTTTCGGCCCTCACCAGTCTATTGTTTTATTACGGTATCATTCAAAAGCTAGTGTATGTTTTAGCTTGGGGCATGACAAAATTACTGGGTTTATCGGGTGCCGAAAGTCTCTCTGTAGCAGGTAATATTTTTTTGGGTCAAACCGAATCGCCGTTGTTGATAAAGGCTTACCTGGATAAAATGAACCGCTCCGAAATGCTTCTGGTTATGTCGGGCGGCATGGCTACTTTGGCCGGAGGGGTATTGGCTGTATATATTAAAATATTGGGCGGTGGAGACCCCGTTCAGGAGGTGATGTATGCCAAACACCTGTTAGCAGCCTCTATTATGGCTGCACCAGGGGTAGTAGTTATCTCAAAAATTTTGCTGCCACAGACCGAGGAAATAGATAACACGGTACAGGTGAGCAAAGAGAAAATAGGCAAAAATGTATTAGATGCTGTGTCAAACGGAACAACTGAAGGATTAAAGCTGGCTGTAAATGTGGGTGCTATGCTCTTGGTATTCATCTCCTTTATTGCCATGGCCAATTATATATTTTTTAAACTGGGATATTACACCGGACTTAACGAAACCATAGCCAGCATCACCCATGGCGAATACACCGTGTTGAACTTACAGTTTTTATTGGGCTATCTATTTTCACCTTTGATGTGGCTTATTGGTGTTGCTACCGAAGATATTGATTTGGTGGGACGTGTACTGGGCGAAAAGCTTATTTTGACAGAGTTTATAGGCTACGTCAGCCTGAGCGAACTAAAGGAGGCAGGTGCCTTCGCAAGCCAAAAATCTATTTATATTGCCACCTATGTACTTTGTGGTTTTGCCAACTTCGCTTCCATCGGAATTCAGATTGGTGGCATTGGGGCCATCGCCCCTTCGCAAAGGATTACATTGACACAACTGGGAGTTCGGGCATTATTGGCAGGCACATTGGCCTCGCTGCTATCGGCAACCATCGTGGGCATGATATTGGGGTAAGCGGCATGGCTGGAGCGTAAAACCCGACGTTTTTTTGCGCAAGCCAGACTATTAAGTGTTATTCCGCAATTCCTCCGAGTATTTGTCCCGTAGGATTGTGGGAGGCAAAAAAGTGCCTCAGGTGATTGCCTCCACATCAAGCCCCTCCCCTTTCGGTGGAGTCGATGGGGGAATTTTGTAACATTTTCCCCGCACTAAGCGTCTCATCTAATAACAAATAAACTTAGTATGAATTTTTTAACATTCCTTATCATGAAAAAAGTGAAACTCTATTTATCTCTTGCAGTACTTATTTCAACTTTTAACAGCTGCACCATAAACGGGATCAGTGGCCAAGCCAACATTGTAATTGACCAAACTGAAAATACATTTGAAAACGTGGCTAGCCTGGTGGTTAAGGGCTCGTTTTGTAACGTGAATATAACCAGTCACGGCAGTGATAATGTGGCATTCAGAGGCGAGGTTAAAGCCAACGAAACACGCGACGACATTAAAATAAAATACCAGCAAAATGGTTCAGCACTCGAGGTTTGGATAGAAAGACCCAACTCCCTTCGAGGCTCCTTTAATGGTCTCTTGGAATTTAAAGTACCTGTAAACACCCATGTTGACGTGGACAACTCCTCCGGGAGTATCTATGTGGGTAATATCGGGCAAAGTATAATTAAACTGGCTGCAAGTTCAGGAAGCATTGAAGCAGAGCATATCAATAGTGACTTGAACACCAAAACCAGTTCAGGAAGCATAAAGGTACACGACATCAGTGGTAGCGTAAGCTGCACATCGTCATCAGGCAGCCAGTCGATTACTAAAGTGGGAGCCGAAGTGAATGCGCAATCGTCATCGGGGCGGATTGGAATAGAAGGGGCTCAAGGAAATATAAAAAGCAAGAGTTCGTCAGGCTCACAACAATTAGGTCATATAAACGGTAACGTAAATTCTATCGCCTCTTCCGGTAGTCTGCGAATTAGCGATGTGCATGGCGATGTTACTGCCGAAACCAGCTCGGGCAGTATAAAATTGAACAACATCAAAGGAGCGCTGCAACTCACTTCGTCCAGTGGTGGACAGAATGGTGAGGGCATCTTGCTTACCGCCAATTCTTCGTTTAAATCCTCATCGGGAAGCATAAAAATGGAATTAACGAATGCAAGCGAAGATCTTTCGTTTGACTTGCGTGCTTCGTCGGGATCTTTGAACGCAAAAGGTACTAGTGGGAAAAAGAATTTACAAATGGATAAAGGTGGCATTTTAATAAAAGGTGTTAGCACAGCGGGCAGCCAGAATTATTACTAATGCTGTTTGGCGAGGCACCCATACAATTTGCCGACCCTATTGGACTTGGTGTGAACGTATCCTTGGCACTTGCGGTATTTGCAGAATTTTTCTGTTCTATATTCCTTATAATTGGTATTGCCACACGCTTATCAACCATCCCATTAATTATTACCATGTTGGTTGCTGCGTTTATAGTACATGCAGCCGATCCCTTTGTGCGTAAAGAGTTACCCTTGCTTTACACCAGCATTTACATTGTAATTGCTACTGCCGGAGCAGGTAAGTTTTCTGTGGACTATTGGATATCGAAAAAACTGCGATAACTAAATTTTAAAGAAAAAGCTTCATCTGTTTTAGATGAAGCTTTTTTATGGACATTTTTCTATCAAATAACCCTTTAGTTAGCTCTTGATACATGCTTTTGGGTAATTAATTTAATGAAATGTGTCAGGATTAAAAATTCATTATTACAAATAATATTATACTTTTACAATAATTTATAAGCCTCTTTAGCTCAGTGGTAGAGCAGCTCATTCGTAATGAGCAGGTCGTGGGTTCAACTCCCATGAGAGGCTCTAAAAAAAAGATTTAAATAAATATCGACATAATCCAAAAAACGGAAGGCCTTTTTAAAGTTTTAATTATGTTGCACAAGGGAATAGAAATTCCCGATTTTTATAAACCACATAAACTTATAGGGCAATACAAAGGTTGCAGGAATGTCATATAGAGAGATATTTTTTGCTTATATGGTTGACGAAAATAACGACGTCATAGAAATTATCAGAATAGGAAGCCATTCAGAGCTGTTTAAACATTAAACTATTTTTTGGCGCTATCCCTTAAAGTATATTTTGCGAGACTAATTAGTTCTTACAATTCGAGGTTTTGTGAGACTACTTGGTCTTAGAATTCAATTGGCAAACGTTAATTTTTCAAAACTAGTTCTAGCTTATCAGAATCAAACATAGATGCTGGAGATATTACCTTCTCATCCATTGGAATCTTATCTCCATATCTTTCATGTAGTTTCTCTTTGACAATTGGATCTTTTAGATTGAAATCCTTAAGCGTCTCAAGATTACCTAACTCAATATCCAATGCCTCATTGTATATTTTCCAGACTAGCTCTGAGCAATATATTTTGTCATCTGACCAACCAAAGTAAATATCATACTCTTTGCCTAAAAATCTATCACCAATGGCTCTCATGTTGGACAAATTCTCTGAAGTCAAAATTGTCTTAGAATTGATAAGTCTTTTTACAACATACTTGCTATCAGCTCCACGTGTTATCCATGAATCCAGAGGTGTCAGCTTAACAGGTTGAACAGCCTCAAAAACAAAAATTTTATCTCCTTGTCGATAAATTATCCCCATATGGCTATACTTAGAATTAGTCGCAAGTTGTATCGCTCGGCTTTGACTAGATTTAGAAGTTTGGAAAATTATATCACCATTTACAAGTGTATGACTTAATCTAAAAGTCTCCTGATGCTTGGTATCCTCAATTACACCTGTAGCAAATTGAGACATATCTCGAAGAAAGAAACCTAAATAGATAACGCCCACAATAATAATAGAAATAATAATTATCCATACGATTTTCTTTCTTGTCATCCTTGATATAATTTAATTGCTTTCTATTGGGTAGCTTTTTGTTTCAAAAGTTTTTTAATTTCCACCATTTCTAATGGCTCTCCATCAAGGTTATCTTGAGCAGGATATCTAAAATACAACTTATCTCCAAATCTAAATTTCTGTTTTAAATCAAAACGATACATTAACGACAGTTTTCCAAATCTGTCAATGAAATCGTTTAACCCAGATTGAACCTCTTTAACATTAGCGAGCTCAATCGTTATTGTATTTCCTTTATACAAGATTTCAAATTTACTGTCTAGTAATTCAACTCTCTCAATAGTATGTTTTGAAATAAATAATAAAGACATACTAAGGTCAATGAATACTACTGTAATCGAGAAGTAAAGAATATTTAAACTAAAATATTTAGTCAAAGCGAAAAATAAGATCACAAGTACTAAACCAGAAATCTTTAAGACTCGTCTAATTGCATAATTTCTATTTTGAACTGGTAATTCCATCTCAATCGAGAGTTTTCTTTATTTTAGGTCAAGTTATCACAGAAATACTTTCATGTTTTACGGTCGACCATTTAATGTTTGCCAACGGATGGCAATATGCGGAGGCCGGGATTTCGAAGCTCCAACTTGTCAAACCGATACAATTTTTATTAAATGTACAAAAGTTTAAATTACCCACATCCCCCGGCTTACGTATATTGCGTGTTGGCAACTGGCCTTTATTAGTCCTTAATATCATAGCTCCAGGTAATTTTTCCATTTAAATCATTACACAATTCAATGCCACCCATTCCGTAATCGTAGGCTAAGCAAAATCGAATCGTCTTATTTTTAAAGAAGCTGTTAAAGTCAGCATCCAAATCCCTGTAATCATTAAATTCTGCTTTTATATCCTTCAGTTCGTTTAAAGCAATCCTTTTATTAAGATTGTCAGTATCATTGTAATTAGTCTGTCCAACAACTGCAATCTCATTTTCTCTCGGAGCTAAATACAATCCACCGACCTTAAATCCTTGATTGTCTTTCAAAAATTCCAATGCTGCTTGAATTCTTTTTAAATCAGTCATTTGCTAAAGATTTAAATCCAAACTTATGTAGCAATCTTTGAATCAGGTTTGGCGAAGGTTTATAATTCTTATCAACGACTTTTACAGTCTCAAAAGCACCAAATCGTTTACGCAGAAACTTTTTATTCATAGTCAACTCAAACGATTCCAAATCAAACTCAAAGTCCACATTAAAATCGTATTGATTTTCTGCTGTCGCCAAATCCCCGATTGCTTTTTTATCCTGTTGAGTTTTAAAATAAATCCCGTCCACCATAAAGTCTGGAGTTACTTCTTTAATCAGTGTCTCTGAGTCAAATACGTAAACGCTATAAAATGTCCCAGCGATGAAATAATCAGGATTCTCAGTCAATATTGCACTCTCAATCAAAGGATGTTCCTCTGTTTTAAATATCAGTTCCTTTGATGCAATATTTATTAAATATCCAACTCCGCTTGAAACAACAAATGCTGAAATATTATTCTTATCAATCAAAATGTTGTTAAATCCTTGTCTTGAATCATTCGGGAAACATCCGTACCATTTTTCAAAATCATTATCCTCGAACTCAATCCACAATCGGCTTGTAAAATGTTCTCCAAAATGAATCTCTGGAAATTCTCCTGAAATCGGTGTTGTATTTAATATTTTTCCGCTCATTTAATTTAGTGCAGGGTGTTACTTAGGCTTGTAGCCAACGTATAAGGATTTTATCCTTTGTTCAACGTATAAGGATTTTATCCTTTGTTCGACCAAGATACTGAAAAAGTTGAGTATTGATTTAATATTCAAAATTATTGTGAGGATGAAATGCGGGGTATAAAGGATAAAATTAT
>JAGXIO010000116.1 GCA_024635555.1 Saccharicrinis sp. | reverse complement strand
GCTGCGGACAATATATAGTGTTGTAAAAAACAAAACACCGTACCGTCAAGATTATATATGTCTTGATCCAAGAGAGAGAAATTTAACTAGCTCCACTGAAAAAGTGGCTTAAAAACTTGTAATTTATTAGAGTATATGAAAACAACCCCATCTAACAATTTTTTAAAAGGGAATTTATTAACTGATATCTTTATATCATTAAGATACCTTCGGAATACATGGTACTGGTAAGTTTGATATAACCCCAATTAACAAGTGGGTTTATTAGACATTTGAAGTATAAAAAAAAAGACATAGACTCTATTTTTTTTCGGGTAATTCCACCCTAAAAACAGAACCTTTATTTAACTCAGATTCTACGCTAAGTTTTCCACCTAGGATATTTACAATCTTATCCACAATGGCCAACCCCAAACCAGCACCATTTACTTTTGAAACATGTGCAGTCTCCACTTGACGAAAAGCCTCAAAAATATATTGTTTATCTTCTTCAGCAATTCCTATTCCCGTATCCTTAACTGTAATGACAACGTTTCCTTTTTCTCTGCAACACCTTATTATCACTTGTCCTTTATCGGTAAATTTTATGGCATTGGATATTAAATTATTCAACACCATTTGAATAAGTGTAGAATCCGAAACGATATTTATACTGAGAGTATCCATGCGGTTGTCACAAATCAATGCTAAACCTTTTTCTTGAGCCAAAAGTTGATAGACTTCGCAAGTCTCACTCACCAATGCGCATATATTTATCTTACTCCATTTGGCTTTTAATACACCCGATTCTATCTTCGACAGGTTGATGATGCTATCCAGAATACCGAGCAATTGCCTTCCGCTTTTTATCACAATATCCACATAATAATCTTGTTCGTCACCTGCGACTTCCGACTGCTGTAATAACTCCGAAAAACCCATAATACTGTTCATGGGTGTACGTATTTCGTGACTAATATTGGCCAGAAAGGATTGGGTAAGCCGTTCGCTTTCGGAAGCTTTGTCGAGTGCAATATTCAATTGTTGGTTCACTTGCTTTAGCTGCTGCTTATCTATGGTTAGATCATCATTTGTTTTATTGAGTTGGGAAATAGTGTTAGCCAAACGGCTTCGCATTAATTCAAAGGACCGGGCCAGACTTCCAATTTCATCTTTCCTTTTAAGCAAGTGGTTGTCAGAATCGATATCTAAACGTCCTTCAGCCCAATGCTGACTTTGTTTTTTGATTCGCAGCAAGGGCAGCGTAATAATGTATCGCGACAAGAGCCTAACAATAATTAATGTGAGAATTAATAACACCACACTAAACAACACAGTTTGGTACTTTATCATGTCAAGTACAGGAAACAATTCATCATCGGGCACAAGCATTAGAAGTCTATATTTTGCATTCCCTACGGGCATGCTAGCTAATTCAACCTTTTTGTTGCCAATAACCGCATTGGGTATTACAGATACGCTGTCGCTTTGTAATGCGATATTTAGAAAATGAGCAGGTATAAGCGAACTAAGAGGCTGGTTTATTTCACTTATCTGCGATGATACTTTTACTGTCCCTATGCTATCCAATAACCAAAGACGACTATTTTTAGATATTTTATGCCGATTGAATTCATGCATTAACATGGAGATATCCATCCCAACTCCGGCTATCCCATAGCGGTTGATCTCATTACCCATTAAAACATTAACAAAGAGCATTGTTTTGTTGAGCTCAGGATTGTAATCAAACAATAATGACATTTTTTCTTCTTTGTCTATGGCATCAAAAAACCAATCATCGTCGGGGTCGTTTTCCGAGATGACATCTAAGAGTCGATTATCTTCACTCCAATAATTTTTAGTTATCCTATTTGCAGCAAACACCGTGGGGTAGTTATAGTTTTTGTGAAGATAATCTAAACGTTTTAGGGACAAAACTTTTAAATCCTCGTTAACTTCACCACCCATAAACCATGATGAGATTGTGGGGTCTTCGGCAAGGAGTTCGGAAGTTTCAATGGCACGCTGCAAAGTAGATTGAAACGAACTTTGCGAAGCTTGGAGCACAGTGAACAATTGTTTTTCCCTGAATTCTTTAAACAAAGATGTTTTAACAGTGATAAAATGTACATACCCTAAACCCGCAATTATACACAGAACCAGCAAACCCAAAATTAGCTGCAATTTTAACCCTATTTTTTTAAATCGTACCAAGGTAGGTAAGTAATTTTTAGTTGATAAAAACTTAATATTATTCAATGCAATGTATTATTTTATATCTTATTATTCAAATTAATTAAGCTTTTTATTGTTACTTTGTATCAAACAATTTAGTGCAAGCACATGATTATTTTTTCGTATTTACTATCTGCCATCTATTGGATTTACTTTGGCTTACTCCTAGCTATCTTTCATATTATTCAGGTAATTTGTAACTTTTTGGGTGGCTACAAGCTTCGTAAAAAAGCGGTAGATATTATGAATTATCTATTACTATATGGACTTCGGATTGTGGGTGCGCGCATCACATTTAAAGGTTTCGAAAACCTTCCGGAAGGTTGCCCACTCATTATTGTTTCCAACCATCAAAGCACCTTCGATATTCCACCTATTGTTTGGGCCTTCAGAAAGCACCATCCCAAGTTTGTTTCTAAAAAAGAGTTAGGAAAAGGCATACCGAGTATTTCCTATAACTTGCGTCATGGAGGCTCGGCACTTATCGACCGTAAAAATGGAAGGCAGTCGATGATGGAAATAGCAAAGCTTGGACGACATATTGAGAAGGAGAACTATAGCGCCAGCATCTTCCCCGAAGGCACTCGCAGCAAAACAGGGGCGGTGGTTACTTTTCAGCATCCGGGCATAGCGGCGTTGGTAAAAACAGCCCCTTCGGCCATGATCGTTCCACTCGTTATCGACGGCAACAGCGAACTCACCAAAAGAGGATCGTACCCCCTGCAATTAGGCACAAAATTAACTTTAACCGTACTGGAACCTATCAACCCCAAAGGAAGAGATATAAAAGAATTAACGGTGGAAATAGAGGAAATGATTAGGGAGCAGTTGGCTAATGGGTAATAGCTGATGGCGGATAGCTGATGGCTAATGGCTGGTGACAGTCACAATCGGCAGTCGGCATTCAGTGTTCGGGAAAGCAATAAGAAGGTGGCAGGTGATTAAGCGGTTTGTGGACTCTGCCGATTCGAACATAGTGAGATTTTCTAACCTTAGAAATTAAAACGATACCCATGAAATACCATAATTACTTTGTTTACATAGTCGCCAACTTTAACCGTACCGTTATTTACATAGGTGTTACCAACAGTTTAACAAGAAGAATTACAGAGCATAACATGGGCTTGATTGATGGGTTTACCAAGAAATACAATTGTAAGTTTTTGATTTTTTATGAGCATTACCCCGAAATCAACATGGCCATTTCAAGAGAAAAGGAAATTAAAAAATGGAACAGAAAAAAGAAAGAGGCTCTTATCGAAAAGTTTAATCCAGAATGGAAGTTTTTAAATGAGAGCCTCACTTCAATTGAAAGTATGTATAGATAGTTACCTCTTTTTCTAACCTGATCAAATTTTGTGCTAATCGCAACGATTCATTGCATGAAATGAAAAACTGAATATAGATTCCTCCCTTCGGTCGGAATGACAGGGAGCACTTAGTTGTGTTGGGGGATGGGTGGAGGCGAAGCCTCCACCCATCCCCCAACCCCAGCCAGCAAAACCTTGTCATGTCGAACATAGTGAGACATCTTGTTAGCTGTATATTATCGAAATAGTGGTCTCTCCTATCAAATTATCCATTCGTGACAACTGTGATTAATTCATTGCCTTTGCATTTTATAACTTTATTCTACTATTTTGAAAAATATTACTTTTAATCCGAAGTTTTTGCAACATTATACCCTAGCTACTCAAACAATTGCTGTTTTGTATAAAAACCCGAACCCACCAATACTTGTTCAATATTATTTTTGGTAACAGGTATTGAATTAACCCGATGCGTAGGCACATCATACAGCCCATTGTTTTCGGTGCTATTTACAAAGCTATCCAGATTTTTACCATTGGCCATTTCAATGGCTATTTCGGCTGCTTTTTCGGCTATGGCTTTTAAAGGATGAAAAATAGTGACAGTTTGTTTTCCGGCAATCACATTTTTACATGCTTCTAACTCGGCATCCTGACCGGTAACAGCCACACTACCCGCTAAACCATAATTTTCGAGCACATCAATCACGGTATTAGCCATACGATCGTTGCAAACAATAACGGCATCGATATTATCACCATTCAATTGTATCACCTTTTCCATTTCAAAAGCAGCAATGTTCCCCCCATTTTTCAATAAACGTTTCGTAAACTATATTCACTTGTTTATTGTCGATCTTTGGTTTCAGATATTTTTTTATCGCCGCATATAAGTCCTCGCCATTTTTATCAAATTTATCGCCACCCAATATCACAAAGTTTCCGCTTGGTTTTTCTTTTAAAACAGCATCCACCATAGCTTTACCGACAACGTCGTTGCTACTTGCTATAAAAAAGTCAACATCACTGTTTTTTATCATACGATTATAAGCCATCACTGGAATACCCTCGATATGTGCGTTTCGCACAATAGAACCAGCCGAATAAATATTAGCTGCTATCAACACCAAGACATCCACCTTCTGTTCAATCATTTCGTTGGCCAATTCCATTTGAATTGATTCGTCGTCGGATGCTATTTTAATGATAACCTCTACGCCCTGCTTGGCGCAGTACTCTTTAAAAAAATTACTTTCCAAATTATAACGCAAAATTAACTCCGAAGGATATAAAAACCCAATGGTCTTTTGTTCCTTCTGTTTACATCCGGCAATAAATATCATTACAAATAAAGTGAGTATACTAATAAGTTTCTTCATACATGTTTTTCCAGAAATACTCCAAACCAATAGAGCATGTAAAGTTAATGTTTTTTAGCAGGTATTAAATTGTCATAATTCCCTATGTGAATAAAGAAATTTTATTAAAACAACAATTTCTCATGGTAAAACGCCCGAGATTAATTATCATTGTGTACTAAAATAAACCTCCTTACCCTATATATAGTATTGTATTATTACAATTTTATCAAAACATTAATAAATACGCAATGACTTGGAAAAATTTGAATATTAGATACAAAATTGGTGTTGGTTTTGGCACTATCATCCTTTTAATCATTGTATTTGAAATAATTCTTCTTGTTAACCTTTTAAAAGTTGATAAAGAAATACAATCCTTATCCAACAGGTACATACCATCCGTAAATGAATCATCTAAGGTGAACCATTTTTGGGAACTTGCCAATGGAAACATAACCGCTTTTAATATATCCGGAGATGCATATTACAGTCGGATGGCGAAACAGCAGCTTGATAATTACTATCAGGCTCTCGAAAACTTAATTGCCCTATCCGATAGCAATAGCAACATTCGGGGAAATAGCGGAACTAACTTAAGTAACCTGAAAGATCTATCGAACAGGTTTATAAAGTTAGAAAAGGAATTTGACACCAAGGTGATGGAAAGCAGATCACAACTCCAGAGAATTAACACTTTATTTGACCAATTAAATACAAATGCAAAAAAATGGTCCGGTTCATTCACAGTCCAAAAAACATTAGCACAAGCAAACCAGCTACACACTAAACTCCTGACTCACACTCAGGTGAAAAATGTAATTGCCTTATCCAAATTACAAAAGGATGCCGAAAATCTGGGTAATACGAATGGCTTGCCGGGCGAAATGAAAGCCATTGTGGAAGATATCAGCAACTTAACCACACATTTTATATCCACTTATATTATTAACCGAAAAACCGAACTCAAGAGTTATGAAATGGCCAAAGAACTTATGTGGGAAATTCGAAAATCAACGGAAATTGGTTTGGATTATCTGATTGAGATGGGCGAAAAGAGTGCGAGAATAGTGCAGCTGGAAAAACAAATACTTATCATTTCGCTCATTGCCATTCTTATTTTTGGTTTTACACTCAGCTTTTACCTAGCCACCTCCATAAGCAGACCGCTGGAAAAGGGCATTATATTAGCAGAGCAAGCCGCCCAAGGCAACTTGAATATTTTCTTTGCTTCCAACAGCAATGATGAGGTGGGAAGGCTGTCTGCCGCTTTAAACACGATGGTGGGCAACATAAAAAAGGTAGTTGAAGAAATAAGTACAGGAGCTGGCAAAATGGTTATTGCCAGTAAAAAGCTGACCGATGAATCTTTTGAGCTTAGCGAAGGAGCAAGTGAGCAAGCTTCAGCCGCCGAAGAAGTTTCCTCATCGATGGAAGAAATGTATGCCAACATACAGCAAAACACCGATAACTCCAGACAAACAGAACGTATTGCAGTGAGTGCCGTCGAGGGCATAAAGTTAAGCAACCTCAGCTCCGACCAGGCCAATACCTTTTTAGGTCTAATCACTGAAAAAATTTCTATCATAGGCGACATTGCCGCTCAAACTAATATTTTAGCACTTAATGCTGCCGTTGAAGCCGCCCGGGCTGGTCAGGGGGGCAAAGGTTTTGCTGTGGTTGCCGCAGAGGTACGCAAACTGGCCGAAAAAAGTCAGCTGGCCGCACAAGAAATTAATTTAGTTTCGCAAAACACAATCAACAGCTCAAAGGAGGCCTACGATAATTTAAAACGGATTACACCGGAAATTGAAAAAACAGCGCAGTTGGTGCAAGAAATAACCAGCGCATCGCAAGAGCAGGTATCCGGAGTGGAACAAATTAACAATGCAATACAGCAGCTTAACCAAATCACCCAGCGCAATGCATCCACCTCCGAGGAGATTGAATCTGCTGCGCGCGAACTAGAAGAGCTCTCGGTTATTTTAAAAAACAGCGTTTCGGTGTTTAACCTTTAAGTTTGTTGGATTTTAGGCTTGTTATTTGAGTTTGGTGTTCCATGATAACAGTCTTTACCGTGGACTGAAGACCATGAACTAAATCCTGAAGATAATAGCATGAATAATTAACAAGTGCGAACCTCAGGTTAAAACTATGTTGGAGTTATTAATGTAGTTCCCTGGTTAGCTGCAACAAAGCCATCCCAGCATTAGGCTGTAACAACGCAAAAAAGTATCATTTTGATTAAATGATACTTTTTAAGGTTGAGTTCTTTGTGGTAGCCCAGCTTACTCGTACAATTCCTTTTTTGTATAAAAACCCGAACCTACCAATACCTCTTCAATATTATTTTTATTAACAGGTATTGAATTAACCCGGTGTGTAGGCACCACAAAGAGCCCGTTATCTTCGGTACTATTTGCAAAACTATCCAGATCCTTACCTTTGGCCATTTCAATAGCTATTTCAGCTCCTTTTTCGGCAATGGTTTTTAAGGGATGAAAAACAGTGACCGTTTGTTTACCGGCAATCACATTTTTACATGCTTCTAACTCCGCATCCTGACCGGTTACTGCAACCTTCCCCAGCATATCATAACTTTCGAGCACTTTAATAACTGCAGTGGCCATTCCATCAAAGCCAACAAATACGGCATCAATACTATCGCCGTGCAACTGTATCACCTTTTCCATTTCAAATGCCGCAATGTTACCATCCCATTTTTCGATAAACGTTTCATAAACTATATTCACTTGCTTGTTATCGATTTTCGGCTTTAAGTATTTTTTTATTGCAATCTGTAAGTCCTCGCCATTCTTATCAAATTTATCGCCACCCAGTATCACAAAGTTTCCGGTTGGTTTTTCTTTTAAAACGGCATCCACCATCGCTTTACCAATAACGTCGTTATTACTGGCTAAAAAAAAATCCAACTCACTGTTTTTTATCATACGGTTATAGGCCATCACAGGAATTCCCTCGGCACGTGCATTACGCACAATAGCACCAGCAGTATTAATATTAGCAGCAATCAATACCAAAGCATCTACATTTTGAGCTATCATCTCGTTGGCCAATTCAGTTTGCACCGACTCATCGTCGGATGCAGTTTTAATAATAACCTCTACCCCCTGCTTAGCACAGTAAGCTTTAAAAAAACTACTTTCCTTATTAAAACGTTCCGTTACTTCAGAAGGATACATAAAGGCAATGGTTAATTGTTCTTTCTTTTTACATCCAGCAGCAAATAGCATGACTACCAGAATAAATAAGCTAATAACTACTTTCATTTCAAATATTTTTTAATTACGAATATACTAAATACACCCAGAGGATGTAAATATAATAACTTTTTAGGCGTATCAATCAATGAAAGCTTCGGTAATTGATAATCTTCTACTGCCGAGAAGCTTACCTAGTGACAAGCGGAGAAAAGGACTCTTTTTATTACTCCAATCGGATAATGTACAATACAGGTTCCCCGACCTACTCAATAATGTCGACTGCCTAATCAATCACCCCTGATCCTATCAGCTCGTCACCTATGTACCAAGCAGCGAATTGGCCGGGTGCGATTCCTCGCTGCGGTTTATCGAACACTACATACATACCTTTATTGCGGCGATAAATAACCCCAGCTTGCAAAGGCTGACGATAACGAATGCGGATGCTCAACCTATGGCTCTCTCCCACCTGCAAGGCCAAATCCTGACGAATCCAGTGCAGCTCTTCTGCGTTTACCTTGAGCACCTGACGAAACAAACCTGGATTCTCTTTACCCATGCCCACATAAATTTGATTGTGATGGACATTTGTTCCTAAGATAAAAAGTGGCTCGGCAAAACCACCTATATTAAGTCCCTTGCGCTGACCAATGGTATAAAAGTGCGCACCGCCATGCTCCCCTACATTTTTACCATATTTGGGATGAAACAAATAAGGCTTCGAAAGTTCTTCCAACACATCATCCGTAGGATTATCAAAAGCTTGTTGCCAATCTCTGTTATATAATTCCGAATCTTTATCAATAAGAAAGACTTTACCTTTTTTCGATTCGAGCTTTTGTTGAAGGAAAACCGGCAAATCTACCTTGCCCACAAAGCAAATGCCCTGCGAATCTTTTTTATGCGCAGTAATCAAATTTAGCTCATCCGCAATCCTGCGAACCTCCGGCTTTACAATATCTCCGATTGGAAACAAGGCTTTAGAAAGCTGAGCTTGGGATAGCTGACAAAGAAAATAGCTTTGGTCCTTGTTGTTATCGCTTCCGGCCAATAGTCGATGATATGGTTTGCCTTCTACTTCGATGGTTTCTTTGCGGCAGTAGTGTCCAGTGGCCACAAATTCGGCTCCCAGCTCAAAGGCCTTATCCATAAAAACATCAAACTTAATTTCGCGGTTGCATAGTACATCGGGGTTTGGCGTGCGGCCTTTTTCATATTCAGCAAACATATAATCCACCACACGTGTACGGTACTGCTCACTTAAATCGACAAAATGAAAGGGAATATTCAGTTTTTTAGCCACCGACATGGCATCGAAACGATCTTCTAACCAAGGACAGTCCGAATCCAGCACTCCTGTAGTATCGTGCCAATTTTTCATAAACAGGCCAATCACCTCATAGCCCTGTTGTTTTAAAACATAGGCCGCCACACTCGAATCCACACCCCCTGATAAACCTATAACAACTTTCTTTTTTTGCATCCTTCCGCCTTAAAATTTAGCCTGCAAAGATATAAAAAAAGGGAGCACCAGGCTCCCTATTATTATCTTAATTGATATAACTTAAATTTGCTTATCCGTTAATCATCATGGGCATTAACAACATCAACTCGTCCTCGGGGCCGTCATTTTCGGTGGGTAAAAAGATACCTGCACGAGCCGGATCAGCCAGCTCCATAACCACTTCATCGGTAGAAACATTATCCAACAGCTCGGCCAAAAAAGCCGATTTAAAACCTATTTCCATGGGCTCACCATCGTACTGGCAGCTTAATTTTTCGTAGGCTGAAATAGAGAAGTCAATATCTTGTGCCGAAACCATCAACTCATCACCATTAATTGACAACTTTACCAAATTACTGGCCTGGTTCGAAAACAAGGAAACTCTACCCAACGAGTTAACCACCTCCTGACGGTTGATAATTACTTTATTGGGATTATCCTGAGGTATTACCGCATTGTAACTTGGGTAATTACCCTCTACCAACCTGCATACCAAACGGTGGTTTTCCATTTGGAAGAAAGCGTTTTTATCGTCAAATTCTATCACTACATCGCCGTCCTCTTTTATCAAAACACTCTTTAAAAACGAAGCCGGTTTTTTTGGTAAGATAAACGATGAGGTAAACTCTGTTGTGGCATCGCTGCGTTGGTATCGCACCAACTTATGCGAGTCGCTGGCCACAAAAGTGAGGTTTTCGGGCGACATCTCAATGAGTATCCCGTTCATCACTGGACGAAGCTCATCATCGGCCGTAGCAAACAGAGTTTTGTTAATCCCTGAGAGTACCAAAGAAGCAGGTAATTGCAATCGCGACGACTTATCCGCATCTACCTGAGGAATTTCAGGAAACTCATCGCCATCCAGCCCTACCACGCTAAACTTACCTTTATCGGTAATAATTTCTACCTTTTTAGTGTCCAGAGAAATATCGAAGGTGATAGGCTGTTCGGGAAATTTCTTTAACGTTTCAAGTAATATTTTGGCTGGTAAAGCAATCACACCTGTACCATCAGAATTTTCGAGTGGCATGGAAGTTACCATGGTCGATTCCAAATCGGAAGCCGTTATGGTTAGTTTATCTTCGCCCAATTCAAACAAGATATTTTCTAAAATTGGAATGGTACTCTTACTGCTTACAACACGACTTACCGCCTGCAAGTGATATAGAAGCTCGGAACTTGAAGCT
>JAGXIO010000115.1 GCA_024635555.1 Saccharicrinis sp. | reverse complement strand
CTAATATGTTGTCGAAGAAAGCTGCTGCTGCTTGTATCTGAATACGTGCACCGCCTTTTCTGACCACTTCCCAATAGCGTACTATTTCGTACTCATTTTTGATGAACATGTCGTGGGATGTCTGCAGCTTGACATGGTTTTCGGGAGGCACTACTACTTTAAAGCTCTTTCCTTTCAACTCTCCGGGCGCATAGCCGTAAATTTCGTTATAGCGTTGATTTACATGCACATAGTTGCCTTTTTCATCAGTTACGCAGATTCCCAACTCTCCTTCATCATTAATAATGGCTAGCGCATTGGCCGGATTGGCTGCAATGGCTTCCTTAATTTCCTTGGTTCTGAATACATTTATTCTACCCATACTGTTAAGATAATATTGTTATTTATTGAACGAAATTTTATGTCAAAAAAATTGACATAGTGCTAAATATATAATAATCAAACAGAATATAGGGATAAATGTTCGAACAGTGTTAAAAGTTTTTCAATAAAAGTTGAACGAAACCCCTTGTGAATAAGGATACAGCTTGAAGCCTCTGGGACTTTTTTGAACAAGAGTGTTGGTGAATAGCTGGCATAAATGCCGAAATTATTGTATCCGGTGCGGGCAATGAAGTTATTTCGAAGGCTATTTAAACCGAATTCATCCTTGTTTTTTCGTTTTCCGCATGCAACTTCATTGCTGAATATGAGTTTGGTACGAGATTCCATCTTTAAATGCGCTTATTTTATCATAGATGGGCGAGACGACCTCTTGTCAGTTTTTGAGTACTTTTCCCAAGTGGTGTTTTGCAAATGATCGATGTCTTTAATCATGGATATTGGCATGCCCGTAACTTGGAGTTTTCAGGTCAGAGCAAAATGACAAACCTGGCCTGGCTAAGATTACCCGCTGACCTGGTATTTATTATTTTAGAAATATTACCCATGTTGTATGCTGTATTGCATACCTGGCTAAAAAAATGGAACGCGAACTAGCCTATTGAACATGCCCGAGCTTTCTTTTGCTCACATAATGTAACTTGATTTATATCCCTTATTTACAAGGCATGCCGGACTTGTTTCAGTTTCTCATTAATTCGATATTGATTATCAAAAATTATGAGATACTGAAACAAGTTATGAATGACAGGCATATTTATGAAACATTACATCCATTCAATTTTTCTAAAATGCAGAAATAAATCCAATACTGTACTTATTGACAAGATTGTCACTTTGTGTGAAGTCGAGCGTGTACTCCGCAGCAAGCCGCACATTTCGGCGTAGCAGGTAACCAGCGTGGAACGTAGCTGATTGATAATCGGCTGGGTCGAAATCAGATTCTACCCAGTTATACAATCCCAGCAGATACCAGTCGCTCTGATCTCCTCTAGGGCTAAAAATGAGCTCTACCATACAGCCATCGGTATTTACATCAGCTATTTTGTCTGAGCTATTCATGCTGTAAAAAACCTCGGAATCGTTTCGATTCAGGTATTGCGCATTGAGTTTCAATTTGTCGCTTGGAGTAAATGAGATATCAGCCCCCCACAAAGCAAGTTTGTTGGTGATGTTGCTAGCGGCCTCATTTATAAGCACTTCTTTACCGGCATAAACAAAGGTGCCAATATTCAATATATCGCCCAAATCCTGTGATATTCTTGCCACCACATTTTTATATTTATCGTTGTCGAAAACCCGGTTGTTCGCTTCGCCAATTCCATCTCCATTAACTATTTCCACGGTTATCCCGGTACCAGATGCCAGTCCGAGCGTCATCATCAGACCTTTATCGTAGGTCATGTTGATGCCCGAGGTCCCTATTTGCGAAGTATAAACCCTATAATCTTCGAGCGACAATCTCAACTCCCGCTTAAACAAAGGGTCGGAAACCTGGAATTGACCGAGGTAAATATCAAAATCGATGTTGAAAAGATTGTTGTACATTAAAAAAGCATCTTCCACACCGGCTACTTCGCCTCGTTCGCTAAAAAAGAAATAAAAATAGTAGGATAGATTATCGGAGAGTTCACCACCTGACATTAATTTCATTAAATAGGGAGATGCAAAATCAGCTTTTTCATTACCTGCTAAATTGTAGTTGACGAAACCTTCGAGCCTCATAGCAACCGGCACTTCGCGCAATAGTGACAGTTTGGTGTCGCCAGTTTCTGTATAATAACGCGGCGATTGTTGGTCTTCTAAACGAAATCCGTTTGCTGCAAAATCGTCACCATAAGGTTTGAGCATCGGAGCTGAAGGCGCATGGCATGTAGTACAGCTAAGCCTGTATTTGCGTGCAAAAGAGGGAATTGCCTGTATTTGCTCGGCTAAAAAAATAGAAATACTAAATAAGGTAAGTAATTGTAAAATTCGTTTCATGATTGTCTGTTTTTATGGGTAAACTGTAATTTCAGTAGAATGACTGTTCACAAGTTGCGCGGTGTACTCTTCTTCCGGAACTTCGAGGTATTCGCCCACCGGTTTTACAAGAAGCCGGTAGTAAAGATCGGCGGTCACTTTCACTTTGCCTGGCTTTATTTCAAAAGGCAGTTCAAAAGTGTAAGTTTCGGTTTTGGTTTCACGCGGACCTATCCGGTAATCAACACCAAGCGAAGCTGTGTTCCATTGCATAATGGTCATTCGTCCTTCCGGATCGAAATAAGGCATCCTGAAAATCCGGTCGCCAATGGGCACATCTTCTCTTCTTACGCCTTCAAAATTTTCAATTCCCAACGGAACTCCCATATCTTGGTAGGCAAGCACGTCGCTGGCTATGGTGTATTCTTCTCCTTCAAACCCCTTTTTATCTACCTGAATGTGGTATCTATTTCCATCTTCATCCTCAGCTTCCACATGTAGCCAAACAATCCGGTCTTCTACCGAGCCTGTAGGAAATTTGTGACCGGTTTTCTGATTAAATACTGTGGTTGTAAAAACAACAGTTTCACCGGGGACTGTTTCGCGGATGTCGGGCTGAATGCGCAACTCAATAGTACCGCGAACTTTGCCAGGATCGTGTCCTCCGTTAAACAGGTGCGTGCGTGCATCGGGGTAAGTGGTTCCCATTGCAGCTGTTTTCATTTTGGTGTCGGGCATGTGGCATTCTTGGCAGGTAACATTTGCATCTGCATAAGCACCTTCTTCCCATTCCAGTTGCGTGGATTTTACCCAAACCCCAAACGGACTTTTTTCGTTGTGGCAGCTACCGCAAATTTTAGTACTACTGTGTAAATCGGTTTTTACAATTTTATGATTAGGGGATCCTTTTTCCCCTTTCCTCGCAGCGTATTTTGTTTGTCCGGGCTCAATTACCCAATTAAAATTATAAGCTGTGTCACCTTCGATACCTGTAATTAAATGGCAGACCTCACAGGAAACAGATTCGTTGGCACGTGAACCTTCCGATGGTTTGGGAGGCGTAACATCACCGACAAGATAAGCCATTGGTGTGTGGCATCCATTGCATCCATCCACTACATCTTTCAATTTAGGATCAGCTTCAGCGTGGGCCACTGCCAGTTTAAAATATTCAATTTCATCCCACTCATGTGTGTATGCCTTCGACATCATCGCCTGATCCCACTGCTGATAAAAATCGTTGTGGCATCCCTTGCAATATTCAGGCTTTTGAAAATCTTTATACTTAAAAGCTCCTTTTTTATCGCCTTCTTCAACATTTAACGGTTTAAAACTGAAGACTGAAAACAATAACAAGGTGAATAAAAAGGCCGAAGCTAGGGCTAGTGTTTTTTTCATAATTGTCTGTTTTAATTAATATTCGAGGTTTCGTCTTATAAATTTAAAAAATTGGCTGAAGATTAACAAGAAAATCACAAAGAAAAAACCTTTTTTTTCTTCCTAAGGCGATGATTACCAGCTTGAACAATGTGATAGCGATATACCACCATCTGTTAATTAGTGGCCTTAAAGGCATTTTAGAAAAAAACATGGCTATTTTTGCAGATAACATTGCTTAAGCTCTAACAAAAATCCTGTTTATTATACAGTTAGCTTGATGCGATTATTGTTATTTTGATTTTATTTTTTTAATAAAAATCCCATTTATCTCTTCTACTACCAATGCTCTAAATTCTGGATTATCCATAATTATTGCGGTTATTAAATTTTGGGGCAGGTGTTTCCATGTTTTTATATTTACATCGGAAATAAGTTGCTTCGAAACCTTTCCTTAGATAAATGGAAAATTGCTTATGTAGTTTCTTAAAACCTCAGAGCCTAGTATTAGAGCAAGCATCCCTACCGGCAACGAAGCTGGTTAGATAATAATTAATTTGCAGTTTTTTTAATACAATACCGGCAAGTCAGTTTTCTCAATAAGATTTATTAGAAGGTTCTTATCAAACCCATTATTGAAAAGACCATGGTTTCGTTTAAACGAAAGAACAAGGTCGGGTTTGGTTTTATCTATGTAGCTTCTTAGTGTTTCCAGATAGTTATTACCGGTTAGTACATTTGTTTTAATGGTAGACAAAAAGACCATTTTTTCAACCACCTGAAGCCATGCTTTACTCTTTAATTCCTTATCAAGATATTTTTTTGGTTTCGCAACATCTACTGCATCTATATGTGGGTTGAATTCATTAAGACAAGAAAACGCTTCAGGATATTTGTCAAAATTATCGTCGCTACTAAAATTGGTTGCCAATACCACTTTATTGAATTCCCGAAAGACTTTTCCCGGTGGTACAACAAGGATCTGAAAGTTACTGTTCTTAAAAGTGTCAATGATCTCTTTATGAGAGTGAAATGTGTAATCGTCAGGCTGGGAATTAACCAATACTAAAACATTAGGAATAGTGCCTATAATGCTACTTAAGCCATTCTTAACCGAGTTTTCTTCAACAATGGTATTTATTTTTAAGGGGTAATTAAGCACCGAAGCTTCCCTGCTTAATACTTTGTCCAGTGCCATATGAGCTGTGGTTTTTTCTCTTTGTAAAATTTCTTCATGAGACATTTTGCTGCCTGGCGTAAGGCTTTGCGAATCGGCATACGAACTGCTTACCCCATGTTGGAAGCGAGAATCGATTGTATGGAGAATATCCACTTCGGACTGTAAATATTTTGCCAGATTTAGTCCGTAGGGTATTATACTCTCAGCATTACCTTTTATATCACTAATAATAATTATTTTCATATGTTTACAATTGATTTCATTTGCCATATAGCCTGCCCCGAACTTGATTCGGGGGCTCGTTTCATGCTATAGAGATTTAATTAGTTCATCTAAGAAAACCCTCTTTTTTATTATTACCTCTTCGTGATTACCCCTAACCCCTAAAGGGGAATTGGCTTTTGCCGGGGAGTTCTGGTTCTCCCTTTAGGGAGTTAGAGGGTTTTTAGAAGAGAGATTGTTCCGTTTTCTTATAGCCACTAATTAAACAACTCGATTTAAAACAACAATGCATAGGGGTCTTCCAACACATTACATATCCAGCGCAGAAAACGTGCCCCGTCAGCGCCATTAATCACACGGTGGTCGTAAGAAAGGCTTATAGGCATAACCAGCCGCTTCTGAAATTCTTCATCTTTAAACATCTGCTGGTATTTCGCTCTGGAAACGCCAAGTATAGCCACTTGGGGTGGATAAACGATGGGGGTAAAAGCGGTTCCGCCAATTCCACCAAGGTTGGATATGGTAAAATTGCCACCTTTCATTTCATCGGTTGATAATTTTTTGTCGCGTGCTTTCTTCGCCAGTTCTGATAATTCAAGCGAAAGCTCTGCAAGCGATTTCCGGTTTACATCCCGTACGACCGGAACCAGTAATCCCTGTGATGTATCAACAGCCACTCCGATATTGTAATTGTGTTTGTAAACAATTTCCTTATTTTCCCAATCGAGGCTGGCATTAAAACGAGGAAATTTTTGAAGCGCAAAAGCTGTTATTTTAAGTAATAGCGACGTAACAGTAAGTTTACCTCCTTGTTTTTCTATTTTATGCTGATGTTGTTTCCTGAAATTTTCAATTTCAGTAATGTCAGCTTCATCAAACTGGGTTACATGAGGTATTGTTTGCCATGCATCGCTCATTGTTTGCGCAGTTATTCGTCCGATTGTATTAAGTGGTTCAGTAGAGCTATCTTTTGTAGTAATTTTATTACCGGCACTTTCATCTTTTATTGAATCGGTATCATTCTCTTTTATATAGTTTTCTACGTCCTTTCTTGAAATGCGGTTGCCCGGTCCCGATGCTTTAACTTTCGATAAATCTACCTTATGCTCGCGAGCAACTTTTTTTGCCAATGGTGAAACCGGAAAATGCTTGTGTTCATCCGTTTCATCTTCGTCTTTTTGATCCCTATCATTCCTATCATCCTTATCATCAATTACTTCCTTTGCATTATTGGTTTTTGCTTCCTCTTTTTTTTTGTCCCCATTATTATCTTCGGATGTTGATTCATTTGTCTCTTCTTTTTCCTCCTTCTCATTGCTCTCATCTTCGTCCTGTTCCTCCTTCTCATTGCTCTTATCTTCGCTGCTTTCTGTTTCCAGAAGAATAATCACTTGATTTACTTTAATTTCGTCGCCTTCTTTCACTTTAATTTCTTTCACAACGCCATCATATTCAGAGGGTATTTCGGTGGTAGCCTTATCGGTTTCCACTTCTACCAATGGCTGGTCAGTGGTAACCTCATCGCCTTCCGATACTAAAATGCTTGCTATTAATCCGGTTTCAACGTTTTCGGCTATATCGGGTATTTTTATTTCTTTAATCATAATTAAATGTATTAATGGATAGCTATCAGTTATTAAATTGAGGTTGGGGAATTTAGTTCCCATTAATATTTAGCTGCTTTTTGGCTTTGCTTAAAGTTTTCTTATTCAGCTTTTTATGTTCATGTAAATGGCTTAAAACACTCCAAACAATATGTTTTGCATTTACTTCAAAATGTTCGCGTAATTCCTCACGATGATCGCTCAAACCAAAGCCATCGGTGCCCAAAGCCGAAAAAGCTCCAGGAAACCATTTTGATACTGTTAAGGGGAGCGCTTTTTGATAATCAGTAGCCGCTATAAAAATGCCTTCTTTATCGCCCACACACTGTTGGATATAATTTTTTGAATTTTTGGTGTTTCCTCGGTTCGTTTTCTCTGTTTCAATAGCATTATCGTACATTTTTTTATAACTGGTAACGCTCCATATATCTGCATGTACATCGTAATCTTTTTTTAGTATCTCAGCGGCTTTTATTGATTCATTCAGGATAGTTCCACTGCCAAGCAGGTGAATATTATGTTTGTTTTTCCGGGTCGATTTAAATTTGTACATGCCATTCAGAATTCCTTCTTCCACCCCTTTCCGCGAAGGCATTTTAGGCATTGGGTATTTCTCGTTCATAATGGTGATATAATAAAAAACGTCCTCTCCATCGCAATACATTCTTTTTATCCCATCTTTTACAATTATGGCCAATTCATATGCATACGCGGGGTCGTATGCACGGATGCTTGGTACGCTAAGAGCCATTAAATGACTTTGCCCGTCTTGGTGTTGCAGACCTTCACCTGCAAGCGTAGTGCGGCCGGAAGTCCCTCCGAGCATAAAACCTTTAGCTCTTGCATCAGCAGCGGCCCATATTAAATCGCCCACCCGTTGAAAGCCAAACATGGAGTAAAAAATAAAGAACGGAATGGTGTTTATCTGATGGGTTGAATAGGCTGTTCCTGCCGCTATGAACGACGACATGGAGCCGGCTTCTGTTATTCCTTCTTCGAGAATAGCCCCGTTTTTGGCCTCTTTATAATAAAGTAGGTTTTCTCTATCAACAGGTTCATAAAGCTGGCCATTATGGGCATAAATACCAACTTGTCTGAATAATGCATCCATACCAAACGTACGGGATTCATCAGGGACAATGGGCACTATAAGTTTGCCTATATTTTTGTCTTTTAATAGCTTCGATAAAAGCTGAACAGCAGCCATGGTGGTGGCTACTTCTCTTTTTCCGGAACCCTCCAGGAATTCATCGAAAACTTCTTTATCGGGCATTGTAAATTTGGCTTGCTTTGTATTCCTGAACGGAATAAACCCACCCAGTTTTTCGCGGCAATCTTTTAAATATTTTATCTCCTCGCTGTCTTCACTGGGTTTATAAAAGGGAGCTTCAGCCAAATCCTTGTCCGATATAGGAATATTAAACCGTTCACGAAACTGTTTTAATTCTTCCTCATTTAATTTTTTTTGCTGATGGGTAATATTCCTGCCTTCGCCGGCTTCTCCCAAACCATATCCTTTTATGGTCTGTGCCAGAATTACAGTAGGCGTACCTTCGTTTTCTACTGCCGCTTTGTATGCGTTAAATACTTTCAAGGGGTCATGACCTCCACGGCGGAGGTTGGCCAAATCTTCATCCTTTAAATTCTCCACTAAAGCTAAAAGCTTTTTGTATTTTCCAAAAAACTCTTTACGAATATATTCTCCATCGGAGATGGAGAATTTTTGCCGTTGTCCGTCTACTATTTCGCCCAAGCGTTTTTTTAACAGGCCACTTTCATCTTTTTTTAATAATTCATCCCAGTTTTCACCCAATATTACTTTTATCACATTCCATCCGGCTCCAGTAAATGCGCCTTCCAATTCCTGAATTATGGAGCCATTGCCCCGAACAGGGCCATCGAGCCGCTGTAAATTACAATTCACAACAAATATGAGATTATTCAATTCTTCTCGCGAAGCCAGAGTTAGCGCCCCCATGGATTCAGGTTCGTCCATCTCTCCATCGCCCAAAAAAGCCCATACTTTTTGATCAGGCGCATCCAATAAACCTTTGTCGTGAAGGTATTTATTAAACCGTGCCTGATAAATGGCCTGGATAGCAGCAAGCCCCATCGAAACGGTTGGAAACTGCCAATATTCCTTCATTAATCGGGGGTGTGGGTACGATGATAAACCTCCATTGGGGTTTAGCTCCCTTCGGAAATTTTTGAGCATTTCTTTCGAAAATCTTCCTTCGAGAAAAGAACGGGCGTACATACCTGGCGATGCGTGTCCCTGATAATAAATAATGTCCGCTGGTTCTCCATTGTTGCTTCCTTTGAAAAAATGGTTAAAACCTACCTCGTATAAGGTGGCAGCCGAAGCATAAGTAGAAATATGCCCGCCTATTCCTTCTTTTTTCTTATTTGCCTGTACCACCATAGCCATGGCATTCCAACGAACAATACTTTTTATTTTTCGCTCCAGTTCACG
>JAGXIO010000114.1 GCA_024635555.1 Saccharicrinis sp. | reverse complement strand
CCAGTTGGTCAGTAAGCTTATTGATTTGTTGGTCTTTTTGAGCCACTACAACCTCAAGTTTCTGATTTTTGGACTCCAAGGTATCCAGCACTCCATTGTCGATTTTTCGCAAGCGCGAAAGCTCCTGAAACATCTCATCTCGTTCCTGAAGAAGCTCCTGAATTAACACATCTTTATCGCTTGCAAAATCGCTCATTTATCACTGCTTGATTATGAGCTTAAAGATAGTAAAATAAGGGGTTACAGCCAATTTTTTGAACCTAAAAAAAACTAAAGAAATGCCTTGTTTTGTTGCTTTTTTAAGAGCCGTTTTTTAGACTTCACATCTCTTACCATCGTCATCAAATTGTGCCATTCAATAACCTGAGATGTGAGGTCTTCACCCAAGGTGGGAAGTTTGAAAACACCACTCTCGAGCTTCTTGTGATATATTACCAAACCGCCGTGCTCCAAATGCAGAATCTTCATAATGTTTAGCCTTCGATTGACAAAAATAAAAACCTCGCCGTTTTGAACATCACGTTTCATAACCGAGGTTACAATACCGCTAAGTGTATAAAAGCTTTTACGCATGTCCACCGGAGCCGGATACAGAAAATACTTTAGATTAACATGTAAATGAAACATCGGCCATCAATCAAATAAGTGAACAATCGCTTTTAGCAAAGGCATATCCACCTTGTCCCTTAACATCATTTTTGTGCCGTTGGGAAATACAAACTCTATGGGGGCATGATTACTTGAACCGTTGGCACTTACTTTGGAGGTCGGGGTTGTTGGTCTACTTGTAGCTAATTGGTTAGAATCAAAAACCAAAGGAACAAAACTATCGGGCTGGTGCTGCGATGTTTCTTCCAGTTTTTTCTTCCAGTAATAAAAGCTTGAAGGGGCAAAGTCCTGATTGGCACAAAAGTCCCGTACGTTCAAACCGGAATCTTGGAACTCTTCAAAGAGTCTCTTAAATGTTGATAATGTCATCCTCATTTTTTGCCATCAAAGTAACAGCGAGATCACCGAGTTGGCAATATGTACGAGGCCGAAGACTTACTTTCGTTACATTAGAATTGAGAAAAATATCGACAATATTTAATTGGAGCTATCCCGTAGGAATTTAGTTCAGCAATCTGTAAACGTTATACGAGAAAATCTACTATCTGATAGGACTGTAAGTTCGAGAAACCCCACAAATTTAATTTCTTTACAGAAATAAATTTGTTTTAATGGTGTTCAAAAATTACATTCGCTACTTAGCAAATTGGTAAGAAAGTACAAGTAATTACGCACTAATCTTACAATAGCGTTGCAACATAGCTAAAACCAAGAAACAGAAATGACAACACAAATAATAATAGTATTAATTTTGGTTTTCCTGATTAATCTGATAACCACTTTGTCATATTCGGTGAGAATAGTTGGAATTAGGACAGGCAGAATTGCCGTTTCTTTTGCATTATTCAACATTCTGATTTTAATATCAAGGACTGCTTATGGTTTCCAAGCACCGTTATTAGCAAAAACAATTGAAAACAATATTAACTCAGGAGCAGGAGAAAACTTGTTTGAATTTCGACTGATAATTTTTGTGTGCTCTTTGGCTACTATTGTTGGTGGCTTTTTGATACCGACTTTCCAAAGAATTCTTTCCATAGCAGTTGATAAATTCAGCATTTATAAATCTGTTCCATCTTTACTTTTATATAGTTTCTCCAAAGGTGGTATTACCTCCATTAAAGAGAGTATTGTAATACCAAGCTCCAAAAATATAGCTGATATAAATTTATCAAGAGAATTTCCCTGGAGAGTTTTTATAATGAATATAGTTGCTGTTGCAATTATTACTGTTGGAGTATTGTCTGCATTATATGCTGCCTATTTAAATCCTGAATATAGGACGACTGCGAGTAATCTATCTGCAATAATAAATGGAGTAGCAACCATTTTAATGTTTATTTTTATTGACCCATTCTTATCAATAATGACTGATGATGTTGTATTAGGAAAGACAAAAGAGAGTTTATTTAGAAAATATATCATTTATATGGTTTTTGCCAGATTATTGGGCACCATTTTAGCTCAATTAATATTTTTACCGTCAGCTCAATTAATAGCATGGATAGCAGAACTAATTTAAACAAAACCCATTTGCTAATCGTAGACGGCTGACGACCAAATGACGGTTGGTATAAGCACTTGTTAGACCTTCATCCATAAAAGGATATCTTCGTTCATTGGATGCCAACGCACTGTAAAACCAATTTTGACAAATTTCTCTTTAGCACGAGTAATTCAAACTAAAAGGTTGCAGCATAAAAAAATGAAAATGAAATTATGAAAGTGCTTTATACATACCCTCTAATTTGATACACCGCGTATCCCACCCACTCTCTGAACAAAAGTTCCCAAGTACCCAATGCGGATGCCGAGGGGCTTATCGCATCCCAAAAGTCCGGTGCTATGCTACTCTGCAAGGGATCGGCTGCATAGGGCTCCACATCGATGCCCTCTTTTTTAAAGCAGCCCAAAGCCCGTTTCATATGAAACCCCGAAGTTACCAGTAGATATTTACCCTTTCCCATGCTTTCGGCAGCTAACATCTTACGTGTCTCTACTGCATTTTCATGTGTATTTCTCGATTTCCACTCCACCAGAGTGCTATCTTGTGGAATACCCAACAGCTTAAAGTAGTCTTTTAAATATTCGCCCTCGCTTTTCTCGCGCACCAAAACGCGTCCTGAACCGCCGGTAAATATAAAATACTGAGACTTACCCTTCTTATATAGCTCAACAGCCTGAAACAACCTGTCGCCGCTTTGTACAAATCGAATTCTTTGGGATGCAGGGTGATAATTCGAAAGACCACCCAGTAAAATGATACCGTCATAGTGCCCAACCTCATTCGGATTTTTCAACTCCCCTTCCCACCAGCCGCTTACATGGTACAACAACAACTGATTCGAAAATACCAGAAGTAGGCTAAAGGCTGCAATTAAAAACAACTTTCGACGTTTGTGTTTTCTAAAAATTAAGTAGACCAATAATAAAACCGTTATCCACCATATAGGCGATAAAAAGAAAGATAAAATTTTTGATGCGATGAAAAACATGAGCTATTGTAATAATTTGAGTTAGAGTTTGAAAATTACGAAGAACATTTGATATATTGTATATCTCATAACAGTTGAAAATATAAAATACTATTGCTATGCATTTTAAAGAATTGATGAAATCGAGATATTCGGTTAGAAATTATCACGAAAACAAGGTAGATCGCACCCTCCTAAAGCAAGTAGTCAATGCTGGAATATTTGCTCCATCTGCTGCCAATAAGCAACCTTTGAAGTTTGTGGCCGTCGATGACGATAAAATACTGGAAAAAATCCATTTGGCCTATCCTCGCGACTGGTTTTGCAAAGCACCCAACCTAATTGTTATTTACGGTAATCACCAAACATCCTGGACACGGCAATTCGACAACAAAGATCATTGCGATATCGATGCGGCCATTGCTACGGATCACATGACTTTAATGGCAACGGATTTGGGACTTGGAACCTGCTGGGTATGCAACTTCGACCCGAAATTAATGCATAACGCCATACCTTGCGATGATGGATGGGAACCCATCGCCATACTTACCATAGGTTATCCAATAGAAAACAAAGTACCCGAAAAAAAACGCAAGAATATGGATGATATGCTTAGCTTTAATGGCTGGTAATTAATTAAAAAAGGAGGGATACAGATATCTCCCTCCTTTTAATAATTTCTTATTTGACCATAGTATTGGGTATAAATTTACTTAGCCTTATTATACAATTCAAATATCTTTTCTTCGTCCAATATTTCATTAAAGAAATACACTTCATCTATTTTCCCAATCCAAGGCCATCTTCCAGAACCGTCAAAATCTCCGATTAATAAATCATGATTCCAATTGACCAGCCATTGAGGCACATTTTCATGTTTCTTGCCAAATGGTTTACCATCAATAAAAAACTGAATCTCATGCGCTTCATTATTCATGGTAACCGCTATATGATGCCACTCATCCGAAGGCATCTCATACCCCGATTCTATATGTACATAGTCCTCACCCCAAGCAATACCCATATCAATGAATCTGCTATTGGGCTTTGTAGTTAGCCACCATCCATCATAAAAAGACCAAGCTCCTTTTGCCATAATGGTGGGCACATACGAGTTGTCATCGCCGGAGCGCATTACCCAAGCAGAGATAGTAAATATATCCGTATTGTATTTTAAATAGTTTCCTCCCGATAACCATTGTCTGCCATTTAATTCAACCGCATTACCAATTTTACCATCCACTTTTTTAGGCACGCCAAAAATATAATGATAATTAAATATATTCGATAAAATCTCCTTGGGATAAATCATATTAAACTGACTAAGAAAAAATCCATCGTGCCCATTTCCACTATCATCTTTTACGTAGTCCAATTTAAAATCATCAAAAGACCAATGGGCAACAAGCCCTTCCCGACTATCCAATGTATCACTTTTGATGTAAGTTGTTATCGCAGGATTATAGGATTTATAAATCATGTTTCTGCGTAAATTAAACAACAAAACCAAAATAACAATAGATTGAGCTATAAGAGCAATCCATATCCATCTTTTTTTCCAAAGTTTAGATTTCATGTGTTATATTTATTGAACTATATCTTTTTTTTAGCATACACAACCCGCACAATACCATTACTATCCTTTACAGAAGCAATGTCGATATAGTTATCTGATTTTGATAAAAGTTGTAAAATAAAATCTCCCTGACCGGCACCAATTTCAAATGCTACAGAACCTCCTTTTTTCAAAAACTTATGTGAATCACTTATGAGCTTCTGAATTATTTTAATACCCATCATACCACCATCAAAAGCAGCGCTTGGTTCATTATTTGAAATTTCAACATGCATCTTCCTAACTTTAGCCGATGAAATATAGGGTGGATTACAAACAATTAAATCCACCGCACCTAAAAATTCCTCATTTTCAAATTCTTTTAAGAAATCACTCTGTTTGAACTTTACATTTTTTTCAAGTCCGAGATGTTCGGCATTTTCTTTTGCAAGGGCAATGGCTTCAGGGGTTAAATCTGAAAGCCAAACGTTGCTATTGGGTTGGAGATAGGCAATTGACAAACCTAAATTACCGGATCCGCAACAAACATCAATAACTAATGGCTTACTCTCACTATCGAAGTTTTCTCGCAGTATTTCCAATGCTTTGTTCCCAAGTAGCTCCGTTTCTTTCCTGGGAATTAAGGCTCTTTTATCAACTTTTAATTCTACCCCCATAAATTGTTGAATACCTACAATATATGCCAATGGAACATTACTTATTCTTTCCGAAATAAGTAATGATAACACTTCAAGCTGAGCATTCGTTAATGAAGGTAGCTCTTCAGGCTTTACTTCCCCAACACTTTCTACGGTCTTTTTTTGTCCACATGCTGCATACCATAGTACATTTAAGGTTGACTTCGGAGATTCGTTAGGTTTATCCTCCAGATATTCTACTCCTTTGGTTAACTGAACCAACAATTCTTCATAGTTTGATTTATCCATTGCCGAGTACTGTTTGTTTTAATACTTTCTTGTCAATTTTTCCATTGGGACTTTTAGGCATCGAATCGACAAAAATTATTTTAGCCGGAACCATAAAAGACTCAAGATTAGAAACACACTGCCTCATTATCTGCTTTTCTAATTCTACTTTTTCTTCATCTGAGTTTACAATAGCAACTATCTCCTCCCCCATAATTTCATGCGGTACACCTATAACAACTACATCAATAACTCCATTTGTGCTATATATCACATTTTCCACTTCCGCCGGACTAACCTTTTCTCCTCTGGTTTTAATAATATCATCATTTCGACCCAAAAAATATAAAAAGCCATCCTCATCCATTTTAAACCAATCGTTAGTACAAAGCACCTGTTCATATGGTAAAAAACCCGGGCGCAGCATTTCATTACTCAATTGTAGGTTATTCCAATAGCCAGGCATTACGTGTGGCCCTCTAACGTGCAAAATACCAGGCAAACCACATTCTACTTTTTCACCGTCGGGTGTTAACAAATAAACTTCGGTTCCAGGAATAGCCTTTCCTACCGAGTGAGGTTTTTCATCAACCAATTCCGGCTCCAAGTAACAAACCCGCTTACATTCCGTAAGGCCATACATTTTAAATATCAAGGCATTAGGAAACAATGCTTTTAAACTTGGTGTAAACTCATCGGGTAACGCGGCTGCTGTATTTGTAATTTTTTTAATGCTTTCGAAAGATATCCCACTACTCTTATTTGCAGCAATCATCATTGAATAAATGGTTGGAACCGCAGGAAAAACAGTAGGCTTATATTTTTCTATTTTTTTATAGATACTGGCAGGAAAAGCAAAAGATTGCTCAACAATTAAAGTCCCACCTATTGATATTGACATAATTAGTTGATATAATCCATAATCGAACGACAATGGAATAACCAAAAAAATCCTGTCCTCATTTTGCAAACGTAGATATTCAACTAAGCTCCAAGTTGTAAAAACCATATTTTGGTGCGTCAGCATCACGCCTTTGGGAAATCCTGTGCTGCCTGAAGTATAAATAAGTGCGGCTAAATCGTTAGGAATATTTTTATAAAACGATACTTTTTCCTTAGGCGATTCAAGAACCTCCTCAAATGAAAAACATTTTAAATTATCGTTCTTTTTAAGATCTGCAGTATCTCCAGAAACCAATAAGGTATGGATACTAGGCGCATCTTCCAGCGCTGAATTAATTTCGAGCTTTAGTCTGCCCTCGGCAATTAAAGCAACCGCACCACTATCATTAATAACATACTGAAGTTTGTTGGCTTTAGTTTGTGGATTTATCATCATAAACACCCCACCAGCAAGAGTGACTCCATATATTGAAACCACACTTTCCCAACTATTATTCATATATATAGCAACTCTATCGCCACGTTTAACCCCCGCCTTAACCAAAAAGGCAGCAATTTTATCAGCACTTTTTTTTAACTCCTGATAAGTATAATCCACGTTTTTATGGATGACTGCAACTTTATCTGGAAACTTTTGGGCCGACTTTAACAGAGCCTCTCCAAGCAGTCTTTGCGGTATATCTATCATAGATTCATTATATTAAATATACAATTCAAAATCTCTAATCAAATATCAAATAAACGTAACATTAGCGCAAATACTATAGTTAACCGGCATAATAATCGCTCACCGGGCCTGTTCTAAGATATTCGGTGGTATGTTTTTTACGTATAAAATTACGGTACACTTTTTCTACATCCTCTGTTTTCAAATTCATAACTGTAGCCACTTCAATAGCAGGATAGTTGTTTTCATATCCATACCAAATCAAATCCATTTCTTTAAATGGCATTTGAAAGAAAAACTCCTCCTGCGACTGTTCTGCGGAGTATGTATCGCTTGTAGGAGTGCGACTTAGAATTTCTTCTGGCACTCCTAAATATTCTCCAATTTGATAAATCTGAGTTTTATAAAGATTACTGATAGGCATTACATCAGCTCCACTATCACCATTTTTAACAAAAAAACCTTGTTGAACTTCATGTTTATTAGGTGTTCCTAAAACGCAATAATGTAACGATTCAGCATAATAATATAACATAGACATCCTACTCCTTTGCTTAAAGTTTGATGCGGCAACAATTTGCAAATATTCTTCCATCGGCAAACGCACCTGCTTTTCTGTACCATCTTTAAACGTAACAGAAATAAAATGTACCGGCGGTAAATTCTTATTTACAAACTCTTTTGGAATCACTACTTTCATTTTATCCACCTTGGGATCGTATTCCGGAATCACCCTCTTAACCGCCTCATCTCTTCTTCTATAGCAGCCAAATCCATCTAACGCATCACTAACGTTTTCCACGATACTTTTCACCCCGAATTTATCAGCCAAATCACGAGCTAGCTGCTCGCTTTCGGGGCTCGAATCTGTTTCGGGCAACATAATGCCCAACAGCTTATCGGCACCAAAAGCCTTAACGGCCAAAGCCAAAGTGACGGATGAATCAATGCCCCCACTAATGCCTATGACCCCTCCATAACGATGGAACCTTTTAAAAACATCTTCCTTCAATTGGGTACATATATTTCCTACCACTTCATCTATATTTTCAAAATGAAGGATATCTTTTGAGAATGGTTTGCGATTTTTTGTCATTTGTATAAAATTTAGCTAAGCCATATGTGCAGAACAAATACTTATTCCATGTTGGCTCAATCTTTATAAATTATTGTTTTGGTGCGTTTCGTTCATCACTCTTCCTTGATGTATCTCACTTTGACTTAGGCACCTGTGATTTTTAACATATATTTCGTTCAGAACCTGTGTGGAGAGAATACCCATTAAGGCCATGTTATCTACCTCATTTGCTCCGGATCCATTTTTTAATTTTTGCATTAGTTTTTCAACGTTCAAGGGGTCAAAAAAACCAGTTTCTTTTAACTTGTGTTCCGACATATAATTATCTACAAAACCCGTTTTATCGTGCAACAATGCTTGTGAAATAGGAGCCCTATAAGCCTGCTTTGGTCTTTTCAATACCGATGTCGGGATAACATCCTTTACCACTTGCTTGAGTAAATATTTTTCGTCAAGACCAGATATTTTTAACTGGTCGGGAAGTGTGGAACAAAATTCGGCGAGCCTGTGATCCAAAAAAGGATACCTTCCTTCCACCGAGTTTGCCATAGCTACCCTATCGCCTTGCGACGAAAGTAAATATCCCGACATAAACACATTCGATTCGATATTTTGTGCTTTCGCCAAGGGCGTATATCCTGCCACCTTTGACGAAATCGAATTTGCGTAATCACTCACCAAGTCCGCATTTCCTGCCTGCTCTTTTAATCCCTGCGAATAAAAGTTGCAAATCCTACTCGTATTCTTCCATCGCAATAAATGGGAGTAAACTGGCGATTGGGTATCAGAAAGCTTGTAACCAAAAAATAGTTTGAGCATGCTTATACCTCCTTCATTTATCTGCGGAAGATAAGGATAAAGACGTTTGAGCAAAAGAGGCCGTATTTTCGAATCGGGGAATTTCGCCCAGAAATGACGGACTATTGCCTCCTTGAAAATATTATATCCTCCCAGCATTTCATCGGCTCCCTCACCTGTTATCACCACTTTTATTCCATTATCCCTAACCAATTTGGACAATTTGTACATAGGGAACGGCGCTGTCCGAAGCACAGGGGTTTCTGTATGCCATATCACTTTTTCGAAAAGATCAACCACATCCCGATTCTTAAACGTTACAGCGTGGTGATTGGTTCTGAAAAATTTAGCCACCTCGTTTTGATATACGGACTCATCAAAATCTTTCTGTTCGAAACCGATGGAAAAAGTATTCAATTTATCGGGGAACATTTTTTTAATAAAGGCAGTGGTACTGGTGGAATCTATGCCGCCACTTAGGTAAGCGGCCACGGGAACATCTGCCCTCATGCGTAAAGATAGGGAATCGCGAAACAAAGCCTCGAACTTATCTTTGGCATCGCCTAATGATATGTTCTGGGTATTATCAAACGATAAACTCCAATAAGGATTAACGCGAATATTACCATCACGCAACAGCGCATAATGACCTGCGGGAAGTTCAAAAATATTTTCGAATGCAGTTTGAGGGCTTAATGTTGTCCAGAAAGTGAACACTTGAGATAATCCTGAGGCATTTATTTTTCTGCGCACCCCCGGATATTCGAATATGGCTTTTATTTCAGAAGCAAAAACAAAATCTGTTTTTGCTTTTGTGTAAAATATTGGACGGATTCCAAATCGGTCACGTGCCAAAAATAGCTCTTTTTTGAGGCTGTCCCATATAGCTATGGCAAACTGGCCGTTTAATTGGTTCAAACAATCTGCACCAAATTCCTGATACATGTGCAAAACTACTTCGGTATCGCAACGGGTACTGAAACAATGTCCTTTTTTTTGCAGCATGCTCCTAAGCTCCGGATGGTTATAAACCTCCCCGTTATAAGCAATCCAGTATCTTCCATCGGCCGTACTTACAGGCTGCTGCCCACTTTCTAAGTCAACAATACTCAACCTAACACTGCCAACACATGCATTATCCGACAGGTACAAGCCACACTCATCAGGTCCTCTATGACGAATGCGGGTGAGCATGGCATTTAAAACCTGCTTTGGATGGTTAACTGTTTCTGTATTTATAAATCCTGCGATTCCGCACATTCCAATAGTTCTTAGATGCCAGTTGTTAAGTATTAGGATAACAACTAATTACTAACAGCACTTAGGCCGCTCCTTTTTTTTTAATAAAACAAGCAATCCTTTCCACACTACCAAAGTTTTCCTCTTGCAATTCCGTATCCTCTGTAACAACATTAAATTCACTTTCCAGAAAATTGATAAGCCCCAACAGCCCCATTGAATCAAAAATCCCTTCGTCAAATATTAACGTATCATCTTTAATAACAGATGGATCGCTAAATGCAGTTTCCGCAATAAAATTCCGTATTTCCTCTCTCATGACCTTAAGATTTAGACCATATAATTATATTACCATATAGAATCTAAAAATAGAGTATTTTAGTGTAATTAAAAAAATACTTTGTCGAATATAACAATTTTATACATAAAAAGCAGATACAAGATTAATGTGCGATTAAGAACCTTGCCTTCTCCATTCCACTATCAATGAATTAGTCAAATGACGACTCATCTAGGAAACCTGTAATTGCGACTTTTACATTTTATACGTTGGTAATATCTTCAGGGTTTTTGCCTTCTTTTGGTGTCATTCTGTATCATCCATGAGCAGATGGCTCGCTGAAAAAAGACAGTTACCTATTTTCTATCGACCTCGGCTATTAGTTGAATTCTATCCGATTCTATGATTGTGGGCATCTGACTTTTAGTTTTGGTTAGCAAGTGCATGGCCGTGGCAATCGTTTCGGCTTTAATGGAACGGTATTTTTTTAACTTACTAAAGAATAGGGGATTCAGTATTTTCATCATCCATGCGGCAATTTTCTCACCCATTCGGTTTTCAGAACGATCACCAATAATAAGAGATGGCCTAAGAATATGGGTGTTGGGTATTTTTTGACTCAAAACGGCTTCTTCCATTTGGCCTTTGGTGCGGTTGTAGAAAATGTTGCTCTTGGAATAGGCTCCCATGGCCGAAATCACCAGAAAAACCGGAATATCATTTTGTTTGCTCAGTTTGGCCGCTGCTGTCGGTATTCCCATGTCAATGGCTTTATACAACTCCTTATCTTTGGTTTTTGCAGCCGTAGTGCCAATGCAGCAAAACACCTCATCGGCTATAAAATCAGCTTTGAAATTTTCTAATTGAAGCATATCGCCAATAAACTCTTTGATTTTGGGTGAGGTATGACCGGACGGTTTTCGCGAAAAAAGTTTGATGCAGGTGTAAGCATCATCATCTATCAATTTATTTAAAAGCAAACTCCCCGTCAAGCCGGTAGCTCCGAGTATAATAGCTGTTTTATGCATAGCTGTATTTTTACTTTGCGTCATCGTAATAATTGCGCACAATTACTTTAACAGGATATAAGGTGGCCAAAAATCCAATAGAACTAACTGTTACAATAGTGATAACAATATCCGACAAAAGAAGTTTTACAGGGTATGCATCCACCACAAAGTTACCTCCGCCAGCAAATTTTATGAGACCCAAATGCTCTTGAGCCAACACCAATACTATACCCAATGTAACACCCGAAATCACTCCAATAAGCGAAATCAACCATCCTTCCACCAGGAAGATGCGTGTTACCATTCTTTTATCGGCACCTATACTTTTTAATGTTTTGATACCTTCTTTTTTGTCAAATATAAGCATCGACATGGTACCAATCAGATTAAAGGTAGCTATAATCAAAATAAAACAAAGAATCAGATACGACATCAATTTTTCAACCCCCATCATTTTATAAAAACTGGCATGTTGCTGCTGTCTGTTTTTAACTTGATAAGCACTACCCACTATTTTTTCTATTTTACTTTGCAACCTATCCACAGAAGCACCGGGTTTTATGGCAATAGCCAGATAGCTAACCTCACTGATTTTATACTCGAACAGTTTACGAGCCAGCTCAATGTCAATGATTAAATATTGCGAATCATATTCTTTTTGCTTGACCATAAAAATGCCTTTGGGATGCACATAATGGGTGTTAAAAGCCTCATCGGGCCTACTAAGACTAATTTTTTTATTTCGTTGCGGAACATAAATAACCAAGGGAGTCATAAAAGTAGGCCTCACGTTCAGCTGATCGGCAAGCTCAAAACCGATGGCTCCACCATAACCAAAATCATCTTTGATGTTAAACTTACCATCAACCATGATAGAATCCAAACGGCTTACCTGCGAAAAGGTAGTATCCACACCCATCACTATACCCGTTACCCTGCGCTGGTTATATTTTAGTAGGGCATTATCCTGCACCACCGGCGAAACCTGAAGAACATCCTCCAATTTTCGGATTTCTTGAATATCAAGGGAATCTATAGAAAAAAACTTTCCTTGGGCTGCTATTACTTTAAAGTCGGGATCGAAGGAGCCGTACAAACTACCTATTAATCCGTGTAGGCCATTAAAAACTGAAAGTACAATCAGCAAGGCAAGCGAACCCACACCTACCCCAACTATAGAAATAGTAGAGATGGTATTGATGATTCCCTTCGATTTTTTACCAAAAAGAAACTTGAGCGCTATTTGTAGGATAAGTTTCATAGATTTATGCCATATACATTACAAATTGCATTTTATGATGATATAAATCACTTAAAAGCCTTCACTATCAACCCTGTACCTTTTTTATGATGACCCCGCACATCCATCATATTTAAAACGATAGAAATAGGGAAAGTAAGCAGATAATATATTGGCAGCAGGATAAAAAAGACTTTGGACGCATTAAGCATCGTGATGGGATATTTCATCGACAATTTCCATGATATACTTCCGGGGCAGCCATAGGAATATCGTGCATCCACATCTTTGAAGCCGGCTTTTTTAAGTTTTTGGATAATCTCCTGCATATTATATCCATCGCGCACATGCTCGTCGATAAATCCTGTTACTCCGTCCTCATGCTCCTCTTCATGCTGGGCATCAGAACCTCCCTGATCACTAGGGGTGGAAATAAGCATCATACCGCCAGGGTTCATGGCTTTGTATACATTCCGAAAAACCCCTTCGTCGTCTTCGATATGCTCCATCACATCCACCGAAACAACCAAGTCGTACATTTCTTCTTGATCAAGTTTAGTTAAATCGGCATAAGCAAACCTAACGCGGTTACTGCGATTTATCCTGGCAAAAAAGGCATTACAATCCGCTATCTGCTCTGTTTTAACATCGAGACCAGTAATATCCCATTTTTTGTTTTTCGACGACAGATAGTACACGTACTGTCCAAAACCAGAACCGGCATCCAATATTTTTAGGTCACCACTCACTTTTTTACTCCAGACTCTGATTTCTTTACGAATATGCCAAGAGCGCAGCAATAGCAAGTCCAATAATTTATAGAACAAAATACGGGACCAAGGCGATACATTGAATACCTTACCCAAACTTTTTTTAATAGGATCGTATTGCATTAGGAGTCTTTTAAAAGGCGGTCAATATTATCGATGTAATCCAACGAGTCGTCGATGAAAAATTGTAAGTGGGGCACAATACGCATCTGTTTACCTATTCGAAAGCCAAGGAAACGGCGCATTCCGGATATATTGTCATTGATTTCTTTGTACACCTCCTCTTTTTTATCGGATGGAAATATACTGATATAAGCCCTTGCCACCGCCAAATCCGGAGATATGTTCACTTTAGAAACCGAAACCATTGTACCTAAGGTCCATTGTTTAGCTTCGCGCATTAGCATTTCGCTTATTTCACGTAGCAGCAATCTCGATATTTTGTTTTGTCTTGTCGAATCCATTGTAATCGTATTGTTTAACCCACGAAAATAAGCTTTTTAACTTTAACTAAGCCTATTTTGTTGAAAATATGAAAAAAGATAGCATGAGTTTTGGCTCATGATGATTATGAAAGATGGTATTTATATTACAGCAACATGTCAACAGGCGGGTACCGTGTGATTGACCGGTTGCAACTTCCACCTACGGAACGGGATCATGCCCATGGCCTCCCCATGGATTACAACTTAATATCCTTTTTATGGCCAGATAGCTTCCCTTAATTGGACCATGCTTTTTGAGTGCCTGAATGCTATAAGCAGAACATGTTGGCGTATAACGGCACGATGCACCCAGCATAGGTGATAAGGTATATTGATAGAGCTTTATAGGCATAATTAAAACGAAAATAATTACTGCCTTTAAAAAACCGAATATTTTACTCCACAGTTTCATTACCATTTTTATTTTGGCGAAGTTGCTGGTTTAATTTACTCAAAGATTTTATCATGCCCTTACAGATTTTTGAATAAGGTAACTGTTCGCTTGAAATATAAACCATGGCAAACGCAATTTGTTGATCACTTTGGCGCTGCACTTCCATAAATTGTTTCCGGTTTAAGCGGTATGCCTCTCTGCATCGGCGCTTGAGTAAATTACGATGGACGGCTCGTTTAAATCTCTTTTTCGAAATACTGAACATTACCTGCACAGGCACATCCTGTGGTAATTGGGTTGGCAGGTAGATAACTCTGAATGGATAGCTAACAAAAGAAGCCCCTTCTGCAAACAACAGTTCAATGACCGTATGGCTGCATAATTTTTCGTTTTTAGGAAAGATAAACAATTCGTGGGGCATGATGTGCTGTTTGTAAGGCGAAAAAAAGGGCATTTAATAATGCCCTTTTTTTTATTTTTCAGTTTGGCAACCTACTTGTTGATTTTATTGTGCTTTTTGATAAATAGTTCAAGCGCCATAGTCATGGAAGGTGCCTGAGGCATAGGCGCCTGAATATCGAGTCGGTAACCCGCCTCGGTAACAGCCTTTGCCGTTGCCGGTCCGAAGGATGCTATTATAGTTTCCTTTTGATCCCAACCGGGAAAGTTTTGTAACAAACTGGCTATGCCCGAGGGACTAAAAAACACCAATATATCATAATCGAAAGCTAGTAAGTCGCTTAAATCGCTGCTTACGGTTCGGTACAAAATAGCTTTTGTATAATTAATTTTGTTTTTATCCAACAATTCAGGTATTTCCTGCTTGTGAATATCAGAAAGAGGTACCAGATAATTTTCCTCTTTATGTTTTTTAACTACGTCTACCAAATCACTAAATTTTCCGGTTGAATGGAAGATTTTTCTTTTTCGATAAACAATATATTTTTGCAAATAATAAGCGGTAGCTTCCGAAATACAAAAATACTTCATCGAGTCGGGTACAACTACCCTTAATTCTTCAGCCACCCTAAAGTAATTGTCTATTGCCGTTCTGCTGGTAAATACTACCGCAGTGTGGTCGAGCAGGTTAATCTTTTGGGTGCGAAATTCTTTAGTAGGAATGCTCTCAACTTGAATGAACGGACGAAAATCAATTTTAACATTGTTTTTATCTGCTAATTCAAAATACGGAGATTTTTCTGTTGCAGGTTTTGGCTGAGAAACCAATATTCGTTTAATTTTCAAGACGTAGGTTATTAGTTAACTTTATGCCCACTGTAAATGAACAATTGCGCTATATACAATTACAAAAGGCAAAATTTCTAGCGCACAAAGATACAAAAACAAGTAAAACAAAGAAGCCACATCTCTCAAAATAATTGAAAATCCACGAAACACCTGAATTATGTATATCAGAATAAACATTCCCAGACCAATATTAAAAAGAAGCGTATGCGCACTCTCCTCAACATAAGGTACAAACAAGATAATAGGTAAAATACACAGCCCAAAAATTTTATTTGTGAGCGTGCTGTAAAACATATATTCTCTAGTCTCCTGTTCACACTCAAAAACAAAACTCACAAAACGGTATAACAGCATCTTTATCACAACAAACACCAATAAAAAGGCCATAAAAACGGGTATCAAAAGCATGCTTTCGCCCCAAGTAGTTTCAATATTTTTAAAATGGATATACGTATAAATAAACAGGGATGTATTGAACAAAAACAAAGCATTTAATACAAAACTGGCATTGCGGTTTCTAACACTATCTGTTTTTATCATATTTCGGGCTTTTTGGCCAGAAATAGCAGAGGAGAATATCTCTTGCAAATACTTAAAATTAGTCAGTCGGATTATGCCGGTAACAGCAACAGACAAAAGCAATAAAATCGTCAAAATATCTTTAGAATACTCTGTTCCCTTTAGCGGCAGTTCGTTCTCCAATAGCAATATACTTTGCTGTGAGCTGTCTAGTGGATTCACTTCTGCGTTTGTAGGCAAATCACCCATTATATACAAGGTGTCCGCTTTGCCAATAGTAAGCGAGGTATCCGCTATACCTTCCGGCACGGCTACCAGCAAGGAATCTTGCATAAAGCTTTTAGTACTGCTGTCGGGAACAGCTTGCAGAAAATCGTGAGCCAAAGTATTTTTAATTATACTTTGCTCGGGAGTATTGCTTATTTTAAGATTAAATTGAAGGGAATCTTCCGTTGAGGGAACAAAAAGCTTTTCAGGAGTCTTAAAACGTACTTTTGGTTTTTGAAAACGCTCGGGCACATCCGGAATGGCCATAATAGCCTTCGGAGCATCCAATTGAAGCCTATCCACTTTAGGCATCGTTATCAAAATGCTTTGTTGATTAATCTTTACCGTGTCTTGGCTCTGTATTAGTTCGCTTATACCCGTTCGATCCATTGAATCCCTTTTGTACTTTGTTGCAAAAATAATAATTAGTTTGGTTTAAGCCACATAAGGTTACAATACAGCCAAGTTTAAAGGATTATTGTTCCATATTTTACAGGCTTCAATGGCTTGGATTACATTTTCGGGATTCTCTACCACAACCCAGAGCTCGCCATGCTGAGGCCGCATAAATCGTTCATCTATCATTTTATTGAGCATCTCTATCAATGGATCAAAAAAACCATTGGTATTCAGTAATATAACAGGCTTATCAAATAACCCCAACTTTTTGTTGGAGAGTACTTCAAACAATTCTTCCAATGTACCTATACTTCCTGGCATGGCTATAACTGCATCCACATCTTTAATCAGGAGTGCCTTACGCTGTGCCATGGTATCCACATGCACCATATTACTAACGCCCTTGTGCTCCCACTCCACTTCTACCATAAAGCGGGGTATAATTCCCTTTACATCTCCTCCCCGAACCAACATACTATCGGCAATTGCACCCATTAAACCCACGGCTCCTCCACCATAGTTAATACCCCAATCATTGCTAACCAACACCTCACCTAATTGGGCTGCTGCATCCCTATAAATTTTTTCGGTTTGCTTGCTAGAAGCGCAAAATATACATGCTCTTTTCATTCTTTTAAAATAGATATTAGACTGTTAGATAATAGACTGTTAGATGATAGATTGTTAGATGATAGATTGTTAGATAGGAAATCATATACTATCTCCCACGCACCAGGCTGCTGCACCAAACAACACAAAATCTTTTAAAATAGTTTGCCCAACTTTCGACAATTCAGGAAAACCATAACCTGTTTGCCAAACCACATTACTGGTAAAAAGCAGTGAAATACTGAATAACAGCATGATGACTGCTGCCAAACCACCCCAAAATGAAAGCGAACGCGAAATAGGTTTGAGCATGATAAGCAAGCCAATTATTATCTGCAAATAGGCCACAATTTGGTTTAGAGCATAGGGCGTTAAATATTGTAGTATCCACGACAGATAACCTCCCGAAATCAGTTGATATGTATAATCCGCTTCGGAATTTTTAAACTTTAAAAATCCCAACCAAATTATAACTAACCCTAGGCCATAGCGTAAAATAAACACTCCCGAGGCTTTAAACAGCTTATTGATAAAATTTTTCATCTCATTATAAATATTTGTTCTTTATTAGTATTCGATGGAACTCGCCAATAATGACCTCCCCTGTGTGTGAATAATTCTTATGGCTCGTTTCATATAATTATTTGTTTTCCATATTTATTTCTCACGTCTCTTCCAAACGGTGTTAATGCTACGGATGCCATTTTAAAATGTTGCATCCCAAAAGGAATACCGATAATAGTGAGACACAAAACCAGCCCCCAAAATAAATGCGACAGGGCAATCCAAATTCCACCTGTAAAAATCCAAATTATATTCATGAGTGTATATAAACAACCTGATGCACGATAACCTGGCACCGCCTCCCTCCCGAAAGGCCATAGAGCCAAGCTGGCCAATTTTAGGGTTTGCACCCCAAAGGGTATACCCACAATGGTAATCATTAATATTATACTCGCCACCAAATATTCGAGTGCAATCATAAAACCACCGAATAGGAGCCAAATAAAGTTGCCAAAAAAGTTCATTATTTTTTGATTTCGAATATAATGATATTTGACATCGCTTCATTATTTAATTTTTATTTTTGTAAAAAAATAAATCATTGTAATGAGATGGAAACTTAAGAAACTTGCAAATAAAAGAATATATCTAGTTGCTGCATTAGGTCTTACTGCCATTTTATTTTGGTTTTCCGTTTCATTCCCTCTTTTCAAAGTGGGTTATTCAACGGTTATCTACGACAACAGCGACAACTTACTAGGAGCGCATATTGCCACCGACGACCAATGGCGTTTTCCTGAAGGCGACTCTGTTCCTACCAAATTTGCTGTTAGCTTGCTACAGTTTGAGGATGCCTATTTTTACCGTCATCCGGGCGTAAACCCTGTTTCGATGGCTAGGGCATTATGGCAAAACATATCGCGAGGTGAAGTGGTGAGCGGGGGCAGCACGGTTACTATGCAGGTGGTACGTTTGTCCACCCAACGAAGGCGGACTATTTGGAATAAAGCAGTAGAGAGCGTGCAGGCCTTGCGTCTGGAAATAACGCATTCCAAAGCCGAAGTACTATCGCTTTATGCAACCCATGCCCCTTTTGGCGGCAACGTGGTAGGGTTAGAAGCCGCATCGTGGCGATATTTTCAGCGTGCACCGCATCAACTTTCATGGGCCGAGAGCGCCATGCTGGCCGTATTACCCAATGCACCGGGCTTGATACATACCGGAAAAAACCGTGAGCTACTTTTTAAAAAGCGCAACCGCCTGCTCAAAAAGCTCTTGGACAATAACAAAATCGATTCATTGACCTTTTCCCTATCGGTTGACGAAGCCATACCCAACCATCCCTATGCCCTGCCTCAACTCGCCCCTCACGTTTTGGATTTATGTCGAAAAAAACAAGAAGGAAAAATTTACCATCTTAGCATTGAAAACACTTTACAACAGCGGGTTAACCGCACGATTGATATGCACCATCGTAAATTGCGTTTAAACGAAATTCATAATGCAGCAGCCATTGTGGTAGATGTAAAAAACGGCAAAGTATTGGCGTACTGCGGAAACACAGAGCCTATAAAACAACAATTTCAGCAAAACCATGTAGATATCATTCAGGCTTCAAGGAGCACGGGCAGTATTTTAAAGCCCTTTTTGTATGCTGCCTGCTTGCAAGATGGCATTTTACTGCCCACCTCATTGGTAGCCGATATACCTACCTATTACAAAAATTTCGCACCCAAAAATTATAACCGTACCTACTCAGGAGCCGTGTCGGCCAATGAGGCTTTGAGCCGCTCGCTGAACGTGCCAGCCGTAAAAATGTTGGAGCAATACGACATAGGCCGCTTTTGCAACATGCTTCAAAAAGCAGGTCTAACAACGGTTAAAAATGACCCCGATTATTACGGTCTTTCACTGATACTGGGCGGAGCAGAGGCTACTTTGTTTGAGCTTACGGGTGCATATGCCTCCATGTCGCGGGCCTTAATCGGCTATACAAAAAACAACAGCCAGTATTATTCTAACGAGTTTCAAAATCCTATTTTATTTAGTGAGGAGAACCTAACAAGAGGAAGTCTTTCCGACTTTTATCCGGCCTATGGTGCGGCTGCCATCTATCACACCTTTGAAGCGCTGACCGACGTTAACCGCCCGGATGAAGAGACAGGCTGGAAGATGTTTTCATCGAGCAGGAAAATAGCTTGGAAAACCGGAACCAGCTTTGGCTACCGCGATGCCTGGGCTATTGGCATAACGCCCGAATATGTGGTAGGGGTTTGGGTAGGAAATGCCACCGGCGAAGGTAGGCCAGGTATTGTAGGCGGCTCAACAGCTGGCCCTATCTTATTCGATATTTTTAGGCACCTGCCGCGAACTTCTTGGTTTGAGCCTCCCTACGACGATATGCTAAAAACTGCTGTCTGCCTTTTATCTGGCTACAAGGCCGGACCCAACTGCCCGATAGATTCGATGTACATTCCCGTCCAAGGCCAAAAATCAGATATCTGTCCTTATCACCAATTAATTCATTTGGACGAAACAGCACGATTCAGGGTGCATTCTGATTGCTATCCCATCTCAAAAATGAAACATGTAAAATGGTTTATACTGCCTCCGGTGATGGAGTGGTATTATCGCCAAAACCATCCGCTGTACCAAAAAATTCCGCCCATGCATAAGGATTGTAATCCGTTGCAAGTGCAGGTAATGGAGTTTATATATCCCCAAAATACCAACAAACTATTTTTGCCGGTGGGCATTGACAGGCAAACGCAGGCGGTAATTTTAAAAGTCGCCCATCGTAGCTCTTCGTCCACCATTTTTTGGCATATGGACAATGCGTATCTGGGCGAAACAAGTTTTGTACACCAAATGGCCATAGAACCCACCATTGGCCGGCATCAGATAACGCTGATAGATGAAGAAGGTAACATATTGCAAAAAAACATAGTATGCGTGGGAAGGGGCGATGAGTAGTTTAGAAATCAAGTTTAGAAAAACCAAATTGGATAGTGAAAAAATGAAGCGGATACTTATTACGGGAGCAACAGGAAATGTAGGAACAGAGGTAATTTACTACCTAAAGGAACGTGACAACGAATCGGAAATAATTGCGGCTGTCCGAAATATCGATAGCGCAAAAAAATCGTTTCCTAACTTTCCGAACCTACTGCTTAAACGGTTTGACTTTGAAGATGAGAATTCGTTTAACACTGCATTTAAAAATATAGACGTGCTTTTTCTGCTTCGTCCGCCGCATATTTCACAAGTGGATAAATTTTTTAAACCGCTTTTGGCGTCTGCCAAAGAAAATGGAATTGAGAAAGTTATATTCCTATCTGTGCAAGGGGTTGAGAAAAGCAAAGTGATTCCTCACCATAAAATAGAGCAGTTAATAATACAAATGGGATTCAACTACATTTTTGTGCGCCCAAGCTATTTTATGCAGAACCTAACAACCACCTTACTGCCCGAAATACTAAAAAATAAAACCATCACGCTGCCTGCGGGTAAGGCCAAATTTAATTGGATAGACATTAAAAACATCGGAGAAGTCGCGGCAATATTGATAAAATCGTTTGAGAAATATCAAAATAAAGCATACGAAATCACAGGTACTGAGAACAAAAGCTTTAAAGAAGTAACCGAATTGATGAGCAAAATTGCCGGAATTAAATTCAGCTTCAAGCCCATCAACCCCATCAGTTTCTACTTTAAGAAGAGGAAGGAAGGCGTGCTAAAAGGTTTTGCGGTTGTGATGACCATACTTCATTTCCTACCCAGGCTTCAAAAAGAACCTAGAATTTCGGACGATTTTAGTGTAATTACAGGAAAAAAAACAACCACGCTAAAAGAATTTATTGAAAGAGAAAAAGAAAAAATAACGAAACACAAATTACAACAAACATAAATCAATCTCCCATGGAAAATATACTACAACTATCGCCCAACAACATAGATAGCGAACATATATGCTGTGCTATTTCGGATAAAAAATGTGGTGAAGGCTATCAGCTAAAAAAAGATTGGCTCAAAAATGAGTTTGACAATGGATATGTATTCCGGCGCTTAGATGCCCGCGCCAAAGTTTTTATAGAATATGGGCCAGCAGAAAAAGGCTGGGCTCCGGTGCATGCACCAAACTATTTGCTCATAAACTGCTTTTGGGTTTCGGGACAATACAAGGAAAAAGGATATGGCAAAGAATTACTTCGGATGGCCATGGAAGATGCCAGCGCACAAGGAAAAAATGGACTGGTAACGGTAGTAGGCACTAAAAAATTTCATTTTATGAGCGATACCAAATGGTTGCTAAAGCAAGGATTTGAAACCTGCCAGGAATTACCATCGGGGTTTAGTCTACTGGTAAAAAAAATAAACAGAGAGGCTGCAAGCCCAATATTTATGGATACGGTGCTAAGTGGCGAATGCGAGGATAAAGAAGGATTGGTGGTCTATTATTCCAACCGCTGTCCGTTTACCGAGTACCATGTGCGCACCTCATTGACCGAAACGGCCGAAAAAAGAAAGCTACCTCTGAAAATAATCAAATTGGAAACCATGGAACAAGCTCAATCAGCCCCTACTCCAGCAACTATTTTTAGTTTATTTTATAACGGGAAGTTTATAACTACGGACTTGAGCGCTTGCATGGACACAAGGTTTGATAAGGTGATGGAGAAAAAATAAGCGAAACATTTTAGCAATAGACTTTATGCGGACTTTTACATTTTTACAAAGGACTTTTTGTTTCGCGACACACTTTACCAAATGACTTTTTGTGACAATAAACATTTTTACGTAGGACTTCAATCAAAAAACTCGAGGTGAATAGCTTTAATGGCAGCATCCCTATCGGCAGGAGCTATCATAAAACAGCTGGCCACCGTTGATGCGCCCGACAAAATAATACGTATGTTTATTTTTTCTTTGGCCAACGCCATGCTGCCATATTTTTGCTACATCTGCATTTTACTGACATTATTATCCCCCAATCTGTAAACAAAACAAGTGTACGTTTCACCTTTTTTCCTATCTTGCAACGTCAAAAAAAGCATAATCTTTTTTGACGTTGTAGGTAAAAATTACTGAGCAATGATAAACAAATAGTTATTCAATGATAAAGCAACTGTCAAACCGATTTCTCTCCCCCGCCCAACTCTCACTATTCATTGTTGTTTTGATTTATGGCGTTCTGTTCTTGTTTAGTTCTGAGTATGTGTATTTTTGGGATAACATTCAACAGACCTCTAAAGAGGCGTACTGGTTTTACAACAATAACTTTTCCTCTTTGCTATTGCCCGATTTTTCCGATGGTTCGGAAATTGTTGGCACAGGTTATCACCCCCCGCTAATGGGTATAATTACTGCTCTGCTATGGAATATTTTTGGCATGCACCTATGGGTATCGCACTTTTTTATCGTTTTGTGGGCCTTTGTTCTGGCTTGGCAAACCTATAAGCTCATGCAGATTTTATTTCCTGAAAATATTGCCGCTTTTGTATTGCCATTACTTTTGCTCGATTCAACGGTGCTAGCACAAATTGCCATGGCTTCACCCGATATTGTACTCCTAACTGCCCTTGTTGCGTCCATACGTTATATCATGAAAGGAAACAAGTGGCTATTGGCCATTTCGCTTCTTTTTTTGGTGTTAATTAACGGACGGGGTATGTTCACTGGTGCATTCGTTTTTATATTTTATCTTTTCTTCCTATTTATCGTACAGTCAGAAAAAATAACACTAAAAAAGTTAGCGGACTCCCTTCTTCCATTTCTGCCGGCTTTTCTGATGATGGTAGCCTACTTAGTCTATTATTTCATTCACAGGGGTTGGTTCTTCAGCAACCCAGATTCACCTTGGGCTGAAGGATGGCTTCCTCCTACTGGAATCAAGAGTATTGCGAAAAATATATTAGCTTTTTTTCTGCGATTAGCCGAAAACGGACGGGTGTTTATTTATGCTACCGGACTATTTGCACTCTATAAGCTCTGGAAAAGCGGAAAATTAAAGAAACAACTCCACTCCATTAATGGAGCGTTACTTTTATTTGTATTTTTATTGTTTGCACTTTTCTTTTACTTTGCTGTTACCACCCGTATCGTTATAGTATCAAGATATTACATGGGGCTTTTTCTGGTATTTAGCATTGTTACTTTTCGTATTCTTGCCATGCTCTTTACTGCTCGTTTGGTTAAGAAAATAGCTATAGTTTCGCTTGTTTTTTTACTTAGCGGTAACTTTTGGATCTACCCCGACAAAATATCCAAAGCTTGGGATGCTACGTTGGCACATTTACCTTGGTACGAATTGCGCAAGAATTGCTTTGAATATATGCACGATAACCATTTTGATTTTAGCAAGGTTTCTGGTGGCTTTTGCCTTTCCGGCAACCAACGATATATCGATTTAAAAAACCGGGATCTTCACATCTCAAACAACACGAACGAACAATTTTTTATTTACTCCAATATTTCTAACCTAGATGATGAATTCATAGAAGAATTGCAGTTCTCAGGAAAATGGAAAGAAATAAAAACCTTTAAAAAAGGGTTTGTAGAAATCGTTATTTTTGAAAAAAAATAATTAGTACAGCACCAAAGAATAATACGCAAATAATCCATTAATATTTAAGTTTAGATAACGATGACATCTATTTCCCGTCCTATCCTGTCTATAATTGTACCCTGTTACAACGAAGAGGCCGTACTTTCTGTTTCGGTTCACGAACTTCTAAGTCAACTTGAGATACTGATTGTCGCCCATAAAGTAGATGCAGAAAGTTACCTATGCTTAACAGACGACGGAAGCAGTGACACAACATGGGAAATTATAAAGCAACTTTCAAAAAATAATTCACGAGTGAAAGGCATTCATCTCTCGGCTAACTTTGGACATCAAAATGCGCTTTTGGCTGGTCTTTTTAGCGAAAAAAACCATGCCGACTGCCTAATAACCATAGATGCTGACCTGCAGGACGATGTGACTGTAATAGAACAGATGATAGACAAATTTGCCGCAGGAAATAAAATCGTATATGGAGTGCGAAGCAATCGTGAAAAAGATACTTTTCTGAAACGAAGCAGTGCTCAATGGTACTACAAACTCCTAATCCGCATGGGTATCAAGACTATTTATAACCATGCCGATTTCCGCTTAGCCAGTCGTCAGGTAATCCAAAACCTAGAACGATTTAACGAGGTGAACCTCTTCTTACGCGGTATTTTTCCGCTCATGGGTTTTAAAAGTGATATCGTTTATTACTCCCGTGCCGACCGAAAACTAGGTAACACTAAATATCCTTTCCGAAAAATGATGAGCTTTGCCTGGCAAGGTATCACCTCGTTTAATACCTCTTTGCTAAGATTGGTAACAATTACAGGCGTAGTCATGTTTATCCTTTCAATGCTCACGGCGTTGTGGGTACTTATCGCCTACATCAGTGGAAACGCAGTACAGGGCTGGGCTTCTCTGCTTCTCATCACCTCTTTATTCTCGGGTATAAACATGATAAGCTTGGGACTCATTGGCGAGTACGTGGGCAAAATATTTCTGGAGGTGAAGCAGAGACCTCGCTTTATAATTGAGGAGGAGACAGAAAGAAAACAACAGGGGTAAATTATTAAAAGGTGTTAGCTCCAGTTGTTTTGAGGCGCAAAAAAATGAACCATTACGCCTACCCATTACCTCAAAAGCCTGTTCTACTCATCTCTACTTCTCTGCTTCTGTAATCATTATCGTAAATGGAATATTCATGGTTCCGCGAATAATCTCATAACGGTTATCACTGAATACCCGTTTGGTCAACTTTTGGTATTCATCAGCTGTGCGAATAAATTTTCCCCTGTCGCTGCGCATGATAAAACGTTCCAAAATTCCCTGCTTTTCAGTATAAACTGGTTCAAGCGACAACATTCTGCCTCCTTTTTTGAGTTTTCGGTAAGCAAAGCGCAGCATTTCACTTACCACCTCGTCGGGCAAATGGTGCTGTACGCCAATAAAAAAAACAGTGTCAAAGGAATTATCCTCCACTGGAAATTTACTGTCGGCAATATCACCCTGAATAAAGGTCTTATCTGGCCAGGTCTGTCTGGCTTTCTGTATGTAATCTTCACTGATATCAATACCAGTATAATCGACACTTGGTGGTAAAATATTCAAAATATCAGCTGGCCCGCAACCAATATCCAAAACTTTTTCATCCGATTGATAACAGATGTATTCATGGTTAAATAGATGCTGATATTTATGCGCGCCTACCAACCATTGGTAAAGTTGATAAAACCGTGCAAACTTTAAAATATGTGTTAAATTCATTATGTAGTGATATGTGTTAAAAGGAAACCGAATTTAAACAATGTTAATAAAAAAAACGAAACGTAAACCAATAATTTTTTTTTCAGAGGGATTTTTAACCTGTCTTATTCATAAAATTTATGAATAAGACACCGAAGAACGATTCAGCCTGATCTGAATCGAGGGTTAACCCTGGGAAAAAGTTTTCTTAAACTTTTTTGGCTTTTCGCTATTATAAGCGAAAAGTGAAAAACTATCACATCAAATACTCAAATAAATTAAAGTTATTATTCAGGTATTCCCCAAAGAAGTTACGGGCTTTCATCCTTTCCATTAGCGGCTCAAAATCGGCGGGGTCTTTTAGCTCTATACCAACAAGCGCAGGGCCTTTTTCACGGTTTATTTTTTTTGAATATTCAAAATGAACGATATTATCGTTGGGTCCCAAAATGTCGTTCACAAAATCCTTTAAGGCGCCTGCACGCTGCGGAAAACGGACGATAAAATAATGTTTCAAGCCTTCGTACAACAGTGAGCGCTCTTTAATCTCCTCCGTACGGGTAATGTCGTTATTGCCACCACTAATGATGCACACCACATTTTTACCTTTTATCTCCTCTTTATACTGCTCTAGTGCCGCCACCGATAAAACACCAGCCGGCTCGGCAACGATGGCCTCGTTGTTATAAAGTTCCAATATTTTGGTACAAATCTTGCCTTCGGGCACTGTTGTAATATCATCGAGATATTTTTTACATATCGGAAAGGTGTATTCCCCCGGTCGCCGCACAGCTGCTCCATCCACAAAATTGTCTATCTCGGATAGGGTGACAATTTCACCCTTTTCCAGCGATTCTTTCATGGCTGCCGCTCCTTCCGGCTCAACTCCAATCAATTTTACTTTTGGCGAAGTTTGTTTGATGTATGTACTCAATCCCGCTGTAAGTCCACCACCGCCAATAGGTATAAACACAAAATCCACCTCAGGTAAATCCTCCATAATTTCAATACCAATGGTTCCTTGCCCTTCAATCACCTTTTTATCGTCGAAAGGTGGAATAAATGGCAATTGATTCTGTGCACAGTACGATAATGCTTCGCTATTGGCATCGTCGAAGGTATCGCCAACCAACACCACCTCAACCCACTCCTTACCCAGTGTTTTTACCCTTTTTATCTTTTGCGAGGGTGTTGTAGTGGGCATAAATATGGTTCCCTTTACCTTTAAAATAAAACACGACAAAGCTACACCTTGGGCATGATTGCCCGCACTGGCACAAACTATACCACCCCTAATATCCTGCAAAGGCATAGAAGCCATCTTATTATATGCACCTCGTATTTTATAGGAACGCACCACTTGCTGGTCCTCGCGCTTAAAATAAATGTTAGCCTCATATTTTTCGGAATAGGTCGAATTTAACTCTAAAGGTGTTTGGCGTATTATACCCTTTAGCCTTTCAGAAGCTGCAATTATATCTTTGATTTGAGGAAAATATATGGATTTGAGACTCATATTTATTTTTTTTGCAAAGGTATGATAAATTGAAACCAATGTGACCAAATAAAAAAGACTGTCGCGGTTTGGTATTGCGACAGTCTCTTAAAAATAGTTTAGAACTATTTGGTTTAGGGAGGTATATTTTTGTTTTAGCTAAACTTCAATGACATTTTTTTAACACGACAAAAATAATTTTATTTCACATGCGAGCCAAATATACAGCCGTATCCAAGGTGATCCGCAGTACATACTTAACAAAATTCGATTGCCTTTTTCATATGAAATACCATATTTTTAAAACCACGTACCCTCTTTTTAAAACGAAGACAAAAATCATTTTTTTTCATTTTTTTTCATCCTCACATTAAAGCATTAGCATACCTTAATACCCGCAATGTCAGGGTTTTAAATAATCAACTATTGAATTTCAAGGAGTTACCGAATAATTCGTGTTTTTATTGATATGCTTGTGGCTTTGTCAATTTAAAGGCCAGAACGGAGTTAATAAGGCCAAAACCGTCATTTTTTAGTTAGAAATGACAACCTTATTTTAGTTTGATAATCTCCTAAATAGTAATGCTGTTTAAAACTGCAACCCTAATAACCCGAAGAGAACATTTTTAAATGATTACGGTAGGCCGTAAAAGCATTAGCACGGGAAATAAATCCCAGATATTTACCTTTATCAATTACTGCCACATTAAAACGCGACGATTTACGGAATATCTCCACCAAATCTTCCATGGCGTCGTCGGGGCTGATAAAGTATTCGGGCATGTACATTAAATCCTTAACTTTTACTTCCTTGTATTTTTCGGGCATAAAAATAATTTCTCTTATATCGTCCATCTTAACCATACCTTTCAACATACCTTGACTATCCACCACCGGAAACAGATTACGATGCGCAGTAGAAATAACCTTTACTAAATCACCCAGCATAGCCTCGGGAGGTATAACGGCAAAATCGGTTTCAATCAATTTGCTTAAGTCCATCATGGTCATCACATTCTGGTCTTTATCATGGGTGAGAAGTTCTTTACGTTTGGCCAAAAGATGTGTATAAACCGAATGTTCTTCAAAAGATTTAGCGGTAGCATAACTAATTGTTGCGGTAATCATCAATGGCAAAAACATGCTATATCCACCTGAAAGGTCAGCAATAAGAAACAAGCCCGTTAAAGGAGCATGCAAAACCCCGGCAATAAGACCCGCCATACCAATAAGAGCAAAGTTTTTCACCGGCAACTCCACCCAGCCCAAGCGATTGATAAGCGTGGCGAACAGAACCCCCGTATTGGCACCCATAAACAAGGTAGGCGCAAAAATACCGCCTACTCCCCCTGCACCAAAAGTAACCGAGGTGGCAATTACCTTAACGCCAATGGTAAATACCATGATAATTACAAAATTAAGAAAGGTATCGTCCAGGTGCGCAAAGATGCCCAAATCGTGCAGGTAATATAAATCGCCCCTTAAAGCTCCGTTAATTACTTCGTAGCCCTCACCAAACAAATGCGGAAAAAAAATCATTAGAACACCTAGGGTAAGTGCTCCAAAAATCAGCCGAGTCCATCCGTTTTGTATCTTCTCAAAAAGTATTTCGATATACTTGTACATGCGTGTAAAATAGGTGGCCACCAGTCCGCAACCCAAGCCCAGCAATACATAAAATATGAGCTCCTTAAGTGTATAAGTATGCTCAATATCAAAAGGATAAACCACTTCTTGACCCAAAAGAAGATAGGACACCACCACCGCCGAAGCAGAGCACAAAAGCAAAGGCACCAACGAGGCCAGTGTTAAATCAAGCATAATAACTTCGAGCGCAAAAACAATACCGGCAATGGGTGCCTTAAAAATGGCCGACATCGCACCGGCACAGGCACAACCAAGCAATAAGGTAAGTTGTCGATAATTAAGATGTAAGGCTTTACCTAAATTGGCCCCTATTGCTGCCCCTGTTGAAACAGTTGGCCCCTCCAAACCTACGGAACCACCAAAACCTACGGTCAAAGAACTGGCTATAATGGACGACACCATATTATGCCTATTCATTTCGCCCTTATTTTTGGAGATGGAGTAAAGCACATTGGGTATACCGTGCCTTACCGGCCTACGAATAACATATTTGATAAACAAAACCGTTAATAGAATACCCACCCCGGGAGCTATCAAATATAACCATTCATAGCCTTCCATAGTAATCACCCCTTGCACCAAGTGGTGAATAAACCCTACCGACTTTTTAATAATTACCGCAGCAAGCCCAGCTGCAATTCCCACAATGACACTTAATATCATCATAAACTGCCGATTGCTGACATATCTCATACGCCAGGCTAAAAAATTTTTAATAAGTGTTCCTTTTTCCATTTATATTGCACCCCTTTTATGGTTGCTCAATTTATAAATTTTTTATTTCTCAACGAAATAAGCCCATATTCAATAATTGAACTTTCTTAATGAATTTACGTTTAAACTTTTGAATTAATAATTAAACAATGACACGATTTTTAAGCCTAAAATATTACATTTTAGTCAGTCTCTTCGCATTCTCCACTGCATTATTATCTCAAAACCCGGTTTTAAAGGGTTTGGTTAAGGATGCATACTCCAATGCACCCTTACCTTTTGTAAATATGGTGGTTTACAACACAACCAATGGTACTGCCTCCAACGCCGAAGGTCAATTTGAAATAGAAATAAACAACCAGGAATTTGTCAGGCTTCAACTTTCCTTCGTAGGATATAAAAGCTTGGTAACCGAGGAAATAATGATTTCTAAAATCCGGTCCAATTACATTGAAATACTGATGGAACCAACTACCGAAACCCTATCTGAAATTACGGTAAAATCTGCGCCTTTTGCTCAAAAAATAGAAAGTCCGGTTTCCTTGCGACGCATCGGCATCGACCAAATTGAAAAAAGTGCAGGTGCCAACCGCGATATATCTAAGGTTATTCAGTCGTTTCCCGGTGTTGGCAGTACAGTTTCGTTCCGCAACGACATTATTGTACGTGGGGGCGGCCCTTCCGAAAATAAATTTTACATCGATGGCATTGAGATTCCCACCATTAACCACTTCTCCACCCAAGGTGCTTCCGGGGGGCCAGTAGGAATACTCAATGTGGATTTTATACGCGAAGTGGATTTTTATTCCAGTGCTTTTCCCTCGGCAAGGGGAAACGCCCTTAGCTCAATTATGGAGTTTAAGCAAAAAGACGGCAGCAACGACAAAGCCGACTTTAAAGCTGTATTAGGTGCCAGCGAGTTGGCTTTTTCGGCTTCAGGTCCACTGTCGGAAAAAACCACTGCTTTTGCTTCTGTGCGCCGCTCCTATCTCCAATTTTTGTTTCAGGCATTAGATTTGCCTTTTTTACCCACTTTTACCGATTTTCAGTTTAAAACAAAAACACGGATAAACGAAAAAAATGAAATTTCTTTTCTCGGTTTTGGCGCTATCGATAATTTTAAACTGATCGGCAAAGCCAGCGAAACAGCCGACAATCAATACATCCTATCGTATCTTCCTGTAAATAAGCAATGGAATTATACCATAGGAACCAACTACAAACATTTTTTTGGTAAGAGTTTTCTAACCCTCGTAGCCAGTCGCAGCCATTTGAACAACGAGGCCATTAAATATCGCGACAATATAGAAAGTAGCGAAAACCTGATCTTAGATTACCAATCGCAGGAAGTTGAAAATAAATTTAGGGCAGAATTAGACACAAAAGCCGGCAATATTCGTTTTAACACGGGTGTTTCGTTGGATGCTGCTCATTATTCTAATTCTACCTATCGATTAGACTTTCTGAATTCGATACCCTCTGAAATAAAATATAATTCGGAACTGGATTTTATTAAATATGGGCTTTTTGCCTCGGCAGGTCTTCCCGTTTTGGGCGACAGGGTTAACCTTTCGATTGGCTTGCGCGCCGATGCCACGTCCTACTCTAATAGTATGAATAACCTATTAGATCAAATCAGCCCGCGCTTTGCGGCCTCCGTTCAATTGGCTCCTCTCTTTTTCTTTAACTTTAATGTAGGCAGATATTATCAACTCCCCTCATTTACCACCATGGGCTATCGCAATACGCAGGGAGCACTCGTAAACAAACAAAACGACCTACGTTACATTTATGCCGATCATTATGTTGCTGGCCTGGAGTTTCGACCCAATAATTATTCTAAAATTACCTTAGAAGGATTTTTTAAAGACTATGGCGATTACCCGATATCGGTCAAAGACTCTATTTCCATAGCCAGCAAAGGAGGTGATTTTGGCGTAGTGGGCGACGAAGAGGTAATATCCACAGGTAGCGGAAAAGCCTATGGTTTTGAAATAATGGCTCGTCAAAGATCGCCCAAAGGATATAGCTTTATTGCTGCTTACACCTTTGTACGAAGCGAATTTACCAACCTAATGGGGCAATACATACCTAGTTCGTGGGATAGCAAACACTTGTTTACTGCTACCATCAACAAATCGCTCAAAAATAATTGGGACCTTGGTGTAAAATGGCGATTTTTAGGTGGATTGCCCTACACACCCGTAGACGAAAACACCACCACCCTGGTGCAAGCATGGAACGCCACAGGAAAGGAATACCTGGATTTCAGCAAGTTTAACACCCGCCGATTGGAGAATTTCCATCAGTTGGATGTACGAATCGACAAACGATATGTGTTTAACAAATGGTCACTCGAAGTGTATCTCGACATCCAAAACCTATACGGTTATAAAATTGCCGATCCCGTTAAATTTGTTCAGAAGCTTGATTCCAATGGCTCGCCAAAAATTGCAAATCCTGATGCGGACGAAAGTCAACAGCGCTACGAATTTGACAGGATATTTACCGAAAACGGAACCGTGCTACCAACCTTGGGGATAATTGTTGAGTTTTAAAATAGCTTATAAAAGTTGTGTCTGTATATTAATTTGGAGAGCTAAGCAAATTAAAATAGGTGATTGGTGGTTGCTGATAGGTGAATTGAGATTCCGTTCATTCTTTACAATTCTGAATATAATCTACAAGATAAACTCTCTATTTATTTGCAGTCATACCCAAAGCGAACCCAGTTCGCTTTTTTTACTTCCCCTATCGGGCGGATTGATGGGGCTTTAAATACCCAAAAACACAATTCACCCTTAAAAAATTCTATCTTTGCAGGCTGTTTAAATTTAGATGCAAAATGGAAAATAAAATAACACAAATATTTAATATAAAATACCCCATTATACAGGCGGGTATGGTTTGGTGTAGTGGCTGGAAGCTTGCTGCAGCGGTAAGTAACCAAGGTGGATTGGGGCTATTAGGAGCCGGCTCAATGCATTCGGAGGTTTTAAATGAACATATCACCAAAATAAAAAAGGCAACCGACAAACCGTGGGGCGTTAACATACCTTTACTTTATCCAGAGATAGATAAACTTATCGATTTGGTAATAGAAGAGGATGTTAAGATTGTTTTTACTAGTGCCGGCAGTCCTGCCAAATATACCGCCAAACTAAAAGCACACGGCATTATCGTTGCACATGTAATTGCCAACAGCCGTTTTGCAAAAAAATGCGAAGACAGCGGTGTTGATGTTTTGGTGGCTGAGGGTTTTGAGGCAGGTGGGCACAACAGCCGCGAGGAGACCACAACCATGGTATTGATTCCTCAAATACACAGAGCAAGCACTCTACCACTTATTGCCGCAGGAGGAATAGGTACCGGAAGAGCTATGGCAGCGGCCATGGCCTTAGGTGCCGATGGCGTGCAGATAGGATCGCGCTTTGCAGCCAGTGAAGAATCTTCGGCCCATCCCGCATTTTTACAAAAAATTGTGGAAGCCACCGAAGGAGGTACCGTTTTAACCCTTAAAAAACTGGCTCCCGTACGATTGATACATAATAAGTTTTCGGATACCGTAGAAGAATTGCAGAGCAAAGGTGCTACTATGGAGGAATTAAGAGACCTATTGGGTAAAGGACGAGCCAAAAAAGGTATGTTCCTGGGCGATATGGACGAAGGTGAACTGGAAATTGGCCAAGTTTCGTCATTAATAGATGAAGTGAAACCTGTAAAAGAAATTATGACTGATTTATTGTCGGAGTACCGCAACACCATAAAAAACCTTTGCGGCCCAGCATTTCAATTTTAAACAAATGATAGAAATACAAAAATATAAGCTTGACAACGGACTGCGCCTTGTGGTGCATCAAGATAAAACCACTCCATTAGCTGCCGTAAATGTACTATACAATGTTGGGGCAAAGGATGAGGACGAAAGCAAAACCGGTTTTGCCCATTTATTTGAGCACCTGATGTTTGGAGGCAGCATTAATATCCCATCGTACGATATGCCTTTGCAAAATGCCGGTGGCGACAACAACGCATGGACCAGCAACGACTTTACCAACTACTACTTAACGCTGCCAGCCTCAAACCTCGAAACAGGACTTTGGCTCGAATCGGACCGCATGTTATCTCTCGACTTTTCGCAAAAATCACTCGACGTGCAAAAAAAAGTAGTTATAGAAGAGTTTAAACAGCGCTATTTAAACCAGCCTTATGGCGATATACCACTACTGATTAGACCATTAGCCTATACAACTCATCCTTACAAATGGCCTACTATTGGTGCCGATATTAAACATATTGAAGATGCTACACTCGACGAAGTGAAAAGCTTTTTTTATGCGCACTACGCACCCAACAATGCAGTACTTTGTGTTACCGGAAACGTAGAGCCCGATGATGTTTTTGAAAAAGTGAAAAAATGGTTTGGAAGTATACCCGCAAGGGAAGTTAAAAAACGAGAACTGCCACGCGAACCAATACAAACCGAAATGCGCGAGCTAACCGTTGTTAAAGATGTGCCCACGGATATACTGCAATTGGTTTTTCATATGTGTGCCCGAACAGATGCGGAATTTTATGCTACCGATTTACTATCGGACATACTGTCGAGCGGAACAAGTGCCAGAATATTCCAAAGTTTGGTAAAGGAACAAAAGTTATTTACCGATTTGCACGCCTATATCACCGGCGATGTAGAAAAAGGATTGTTTACTTTTGCAGGTAACATATCCGATAACGTGAGTATTTATGATGCCGAAAAAGCTATTTGGAAAGAAATAGAAAGGATAAAATCAACTTTGGTAAGTGAATACGAATTACAAAAAGTTAAAAACAAAATAGAGTCGTCGATGATGTTTGCCGAGATAAACTTTTTGAACAAAGCCATGAACCTGGCTCAGTTCGAATTATTGAGTCAAGCCGAGGACTTAAACCTTGAAGTTGAAAAATACAACATGGTGACGGCCCGGGATATACAAAAATATGCGCAACACATCTTTACGGAGCAAAACTGCTCCAAATTATTTTATTTATCAAAAAATAAAAAACAGGTAGAATGTTAGAAAGAAAAGAGGTGCCCGCATACGCTTTACCTACGGGATTAACTATATTAGAACAACAGGAACTGAAGCTAAACAATGGCGTTTCTGTGCATTTTATACATGGCGGCACACAAGAAGTGACTAAACTCGATTTTATTTTTTCGGCTGGCGTAGTGCAATCGAATAAACCGTTGGTAGCCTCAATGACCAACACGCTTTTGCAGGAAGGCACCGAGTTTATGTCGTCGTTTGAAGTGGCCGAAAAAATAGATTTCTTTGGGGCTTACTTGGGACAAGCTACCAATTATCATCATGCGCAGCTTACGTTATATACACTATCCCGATACCTGCCCGAGTTGCTTCCCATTATAGAACAGATTATTAAAAAACCAGCACTAAGCCAACATGAATTTGATGTTCTTTTGGCTAAAAAAAGACAGGATTATTTGGTGGATTCCGAAAAGGTGAAAAATCTGGCCTATCGAAAATCGCAAGAAGTACTCTTTGGTAATAATCATCCCTACGGCAGAGTAGCCAAACTAAATCATTTCGACGAGATTTCATTGTCCGACGTTAAATCATTTCACCAAGCTCAATATGCCTCCAACCTGTGCACTATTATTGTTTCGGGGCAGCCGGGCAACAACTTTTTAGCATCGCTCAACATTCATTTTGGCGGCAACGATTGGAGCAATTCAACCCCAGATGTTCAAGATGTTCCGGAGGTTATTGCCACTTCAGAGCCCTTCCATCTCGAAGAAAAAGAAAATGCCATACAGTCCGCTATACGAATAGTTAGACCGTGCGTAACCAAGGAAAACCCCGACTATCTTCCGTTGCTGTTACTAAATACTTTGTTTGGCGGATATTTTGGTTCCCGGCTGATGAATAACCTTCGCGAGGAAAAGGGACTTACCTACGGCATCAACTCGTACATGGTTTCTTTTTTAAAAGCCGGAATATTTGGCATTGCTACCGAAGTAATGGTGGATCAAAGAGAATTAGCCGTTACCGAAATTTTCAACGAAATGGCTAAACTACGCGACCATGACGTTGAAGAAGAAGAACTTACTCGTGTTAAAAACTATATGTTGGGTGATTTAATGCGCAATCTGGACGGCCCTTTTGCTGTATCCGATGCATTCCGGGGTCTGTTAGGCTTTGACCTTGACTTTGATTATTTTACCTCCTTTGAGCAAACCATCCAGGAAATGACATCGTCGAAACTAAAAGATTTGGCCAATAAATATTTCGTACAGGATGATTTTTACGTAGTGGTTGCAGGTAAATAGCATTTTTTTAGTATTATTGTTTGCGTTGTGAGTAAAAACGTTGATGTACAAATAATTCTGAATGAACAACTCCCTATCCGACATAGAAGAAAAAGAACTCGTACGAAAGGCATTTGACGAATTAATAAGCGTCTGCCCCAAGTGTAGAACTGAGAATGGACTCAAGCTTGTCAACAAGGCTTTTGAGCTGGCTCGTGATGCCCATAAGGGTGTGTACCGCAAATCGGGCGAGCCCTATATTATGCATCCACTGGCCGTTGCCCGCATTGTTGCTCATGAATTAGGATTAGGAAGCACCGGTGTGGCAGCTTCACTGTTGCACGATGTAATAGAAGATACAGATTACACCTACGAGGATCTGGAGGCTATATTTGGTATAAAAGTAGCTTCTATCGTAGAAGGCCTCACCAAACTGGGTGGTGTTTTCGACAAAAATCAATCATCGCAAGCCGAAAATTTCAGAAAGCTATTACTCACAATGGTTGAGGATGTAAGGGTAATCATCATTAAATTAGCCGACCGCCTCCATAATATGCGTACGCTCGACTCTATGCCAGAGCACAAAAGGCTTAAGATATCCGGCGAAACCTTATTTATATATGCACCCTTGGCCCATCGTCTGGGCTTGTATGCCTTAAAAACCGAACTGGAAGACTTGAGCTTAAAGTATGAGCACCCGACCATCTATCAGGATATCAGTGATAAAATAGAAACCAAACAACTTAAAAACAAAGACCTACTTGAGAACTTTGTTGCGCCCATCAAAACCTCGCTTGAAAATGCTGGCATTGACTTTGAGTTAATATCGCGCCCAAAATCAATTTATTCTACCTGGATAAAAATGCAGAAAAAAAATATTGAGGTAGATGAAATATACGATGTACTGGCCATCCGTATTGTCTTTAAAAACAATATGTTAACACCAGAAAAAACGCAATGCTGGAATATATATTCGCTCATTACCGATTTATATAAACCAAAGCCCGATAGACTGCGCGATTGGGTAAGTACGCCTAAGGCAAATGGCTACGAAGCGCTACATGCCACCGTTATGGGTCCTGCAGGCAAATGGGTCGAGATTCAGATACGCAGCGAACGGATGGACGAAATAGCGGAACGCGGTTTTGCGGCTCACTATAAGTACAAGGGTGTTAACGAAAAGGAATCGGAGCTGGACAACTGGCTGCAACGCATACGCGACATGCTCGAAAACCCTGTTGCGGATTCACTAGAGTTTTTGGATGATTTTAAACTCAACCTTTTTGCCTCCGAAATAATGATTTTTACACCCAAAGGGCGGGTAATTATTATGCCCAAAGGTGCAACCGCACTCGATTTTGCTTTTGATATACATACGCACTTAGGCTATAAGTGCATTGGAGCCAAAGTAAACTATAAGTTAGTGCCGGCCAGCTATGAACTTAAGAGTGGCGACCAAGTAGAAATTTTAACGGCAGAAAAACAAGAACCAAAATACGAATGGATTGATATAGTTACCACGGCCAAAGCCAAAACGGCCATTAAAGATGCTTTTAAAAAAGAGCGCAAGGAACATATTGCCATCGGCGAAAAAATTGTGGAAGATGCCCTGAACAAAAGAAAACTGACCACCAATAACCGAATTTTAAACAAACTTCTCCGTCATTTTCAAATTGAAAAAAAGGATGAGCTTTATTTTCAATTGGGAAAAAAATCCATCGGCCTAAAAGATTTAGATAAAATACTTATCGAAAAAACTTCTAAAAAATGGATAAAATACTGGGGCTTGTCGTTTGGTGGAAAAAAAGACAAACCGATAGCCGACACAAAGATAGACAAGGGCAAACCTATTGTTTTAAATGACGAAACTGACCAAGCCAGTTTTATTATTGCAAGTTGCTGCAACCCCATTCCCGGCGATGATGTGGTTGGGTATGTAGACAATGAAGAAAAAGTGGTTTTGCACAATCGTAAATGTCCTGTGGCCATCAAACTCATGTCAAGTCAAGGGCACCAGTTGGTATCTGCACAATGGACTACCCATAAACTCTTTTCCTTTTTGGCTATTGTAAACCTTACCGGCATAGACCAGGTTGGCATCGTTTACAAAATGACTAAGATTATTGCCGACGATTCAAACATAAATATGCGAGCCATTAACGTGGAGAGCCACGATGGCATCTTTGAAGGCTCTCTGTACCTCTACATACACAGCGTGAAGGATTTAAACAATCTTATTTACAAGCTCATGAAATTAAAAGGTATACATACTGTCACCCGTCAGGACCGAATACAACCTACCTAATTAACTCTGCCTAAAACAAGTAGGCGTTTGCTAAGCAAGAAGAACAAACTACAAAATTGAAACTTAGTATATGAAATTGAATTATATACATTGGAATATTGACCCTGAAATAATTAATGTTTTTGGAATCTCAATTCGTTACTATGGTTTACTTTTCGTAGCGGGACTAATTCTCTGTATTTATATTCTCTGAGGGATTTTTAAGAAAGACAAGTTGCTTATGAAGCACACTTAAAATTGGATATGGGTCATATTTTAAGTGTTCCGTATATACTAATTGTAATTGCATTTATAATCTATGGAATACGAAAGACAAATAGAATATTCGGCACACAAAAGTAGAATAATCAAAACTGCAAAGTAGATGAATGCATTTCTTAATTTATTTCACACCTGCAATCCTCGTCAATACGACCCCTTTACCTCTTTTTTATATCTTATTTTAATTTAGTCTAAACAATCATTTCTTTATTTTATCTAAATATCTATCTTTAGCTATTATTTTTAACTGATTTAAATATGGATAAGGTGAAAGCTAAGGACGAGGTAAAAAAAATATTCACCGAGTTTCTGCAAAAAAACGGACACCGGAAAACGCCTGAACGTTTTGCAATATTAGATGAGATATATTCGCGCCAAGGTCACTTCGACGTTGAAACGCTATATATTTATATGAAAAATAAAAACTACAGGGTAAGCCGAGCCACCATCTACAACACCATCGATTTACTGTTGGAATGCAAGATGGTTATCAAGCACCAGTTTGGCAAAAACATTGCCCAATTCGAAAAAGCCTATGAATCCAAACAGCACGACCATCTTATCTGTATAAAATGTAGCAAAGTAATAGAGTTTTGCGATCCTAGCATACAATTGGTGCTCAACAATGCCGCCGAAACAATGAATTTTCAAACATCGCACCATTCGCTTTACATTTACGGTATCTGCCACGAATGTTCGCAAAAATAAACCAAAAACCATTATATTTTAATATTATTAATACCTATTTTTGTTGATTGCAAATATAGTGGTATGGCGATACGTCATCCGCTCAAAAAACCATTTCGCAACATTGGGCAAACTTCTATTGTTCATTTGACCGATGAATATCGAAACCGGTAAACAAGTGTGTAAGCAGTTAAAATATAAATACTTTAACAAATGAAAGTAGATGTTCTTCTTGGTCTTCAATGGGGAGACGAGGGTAAAGGTAAAGTTGTGGACGTACTGACCCCAAAGTATGATGTAATTACCCGATTTCAGGGTGGCCCCAATGCCGGCCACACACTCGAATTTAACAACATAAAACACGTATTGCACAATATTCCTTCGGGCATTTTCCATCCCGACAAGATGAATATCATAGGTAATGGGGTGGTTTTGGATCCCATAAGCTTTAAGCAAGAAGTAGATAAACTGGAAGCCATGGGAATGGACTTGACGCGTAACTTGATGATATCGAAGAAAGCCCATCTTATATTACCCACACACCGCATTTTAGATGCAGCCTCCGAGGCTTCAAAAGGTATCACCAAAATTGGTTCTACACTTAAAGGAATTGGGCCAACCTATATGGATAAAACGGGAAGAAATGGCTTACGTGTTGGTGATATATTAAATGATTTTGATAAAAAATATAGCGACCTAAAAAAGAAGCACCAACAGTTGCTCACAATATACGACTTTGAGTACAATATTGCAGAGTTTGAAAAAGGATTGGCAGAGGGCATTGAGTGTATCAAAAAATTCACCATCATCGACAGTGAGCATCGTATTAACGACTATCTAAAACAAGGAAAAAGCGTTTTGGCCGAAGGTGCCCAGGGCACTTTGTTGGATATCGACTTTGGCTCCTATCCTTTTGTAACTTCTTCCAACACTATTTGCGCCGGCGCTTGTACCGGAATGGGTATTGCACCCAATAAAGTTGGCGAGGTATATGGCATTTTTAAAGCCTACTGCACCCGTGTGGGTAGCGGTCCCTTCCCTACCGAGCTGGAAAATGAAACGGGAGAAGCATTGCGCAAGGCCGGACATGAGTTTGGTGCTACAACAGGTCGTCCGCGCAGATGTGGATGGATGGATTTAGTAGCCTTAAAATACTCAGTCATGATTAACGGCGTAACGCAACTTATCATGACCAAGAGCGATGTATTAAGCACCTTTGAAACCATTAAGGTGGCTACATCTTATAAAATAAATGGCGTAGAGACCGAGGAATTTCCATATGAACTGCCTGAAAATATGGAGGTTATCTATACCGAATTACCGGGATGGAACGAAGATTTAACAGGAATGAAATCGGAAGATGAGTTCCCGGAAGAATTGAACAACTACATCTCTTACCTCGAAACCGAACTGGAAATACCCATCACTATTATTTCGGTAGGTCCTGACAGAGAACAGACAATTTTGAGAGGAGAGAATTAAGGTCAAAAGAGATAATCACAAATAAGAAAAGAGCCCAGCTAACAAATGTTAACTGGGCTCTTTTGGTGGGATATGTTTTGTTTTTGGGATAGGGCTACTTAAAAAGCTCCGTTAAAACTTCCTGCACCACATGCAGCGGAGGATCTATGCTGAAAACATGAGCCGGTTTTAGATATACAATTTCCTTTTCCTTTTTAAAGCGTTCCTCGCCGCCGCCTGTAATGTTAAGCATAATGCAATCGTCTTTTTTTACCAAACCTTGCTTTACGGCTTTAATTAAAGTGGCAGTTGCAACCGATGCTGCCGGATGTATATCGTTACCTTCCGTTTCCGCAAAAATATTTGCTGCTTGTATTGACTCTGCATTGGTAGCACACAAAACATCACCCCCAGCATGGCTCATGGCATCGAACAAACCACCAAAAATAGGATAAGGAGGCTTACGGTTCGATAACACCTTGGCATCAATCTCTTCCACTTGCTTGCGTGCCACATCATCGTCCAAAGGCAACATAGCCCTCGAATTGGCTTTCCATGCATCGTGTATAGGCAAAAAAGGTGCATTTTGTGAAACCATCAGTTTCATCAAATTATTTCCAAAACGGCCATCCTCTATTAATCGCAAATTGGCCTCCCATGCGGCAATAGCACCCGTGCCGCTGCCAATAGCTTGAAAATAATAATCGGGGATTTGTCCAATTTCGGTTACTGCCGAAAGGGTTGTTGTACCCATCCCATCGCGGCGCGCCACATTTTTCGCTCCCCCTTCGGCTATAAATCCTTTAAGCTGACAGGCAAGGTTTGATAAGTGAATGGCATCAAAATAGTCGCTGCCCTTTTTAGTTACCACCAGCTTAACATTGTCCTTAATGGGCTCATCAAACCATAAGGCATCAATATTATCTTCGGGTACGCATAACAGCAAGGGGATATTATTATCGGAACATACACGCGCAAAGGCCCGCGCTGTGTTGCCGGCGGAAGCAACCACCAGTACCGCTCCATTATCGGATTTCAAACGACCTCCAACGGCGAAGGCTTCTGTTTCCTTGAAGGAGCAGGTGCGAAAGTTAGCTCCCCTCTCGGGCCAATAGCCGCTAAAGGTGATATACAAATTACTTAGCCCAAGATAATTGGCGAGCCCCTCACTTTTATAAGTTACAGGTGCCGACGAGCCTTGCAACATCTTATATACAGGCAACCAATCGGCAAACCGAAAAACACCATAGGAAGAATCTTTGACCTCAATTTGCTTTTTCGCATAAATCGCCCTTATCAAAGTAGGATCCTTCTCAAATTCCGAATCTAAGGACCAACCTTTATCGCTAAATTGCTTGCCGCTTTTAACGCACTCCAATACGTACGATGTGGGCTCGATATATTTTGTCATCTTGCTTTTATATTTGACTTATGTTATTTGAGCTGCAAAAGTAAAGTTTTTCGATGGCTTGATGAAGTATATTATTAATAAAAATGGCCGAATCGATAGATTCGGCCATTAAAGTATGGGAATATTTACTTATTAAACAAGCTTATACACGCCTAAATCGTCGAGCGTAAAGTTATGGATAAACTCTGCTCTGGAAGTATTTTCGGCTTTGCCCATATGAATATAAATTTCTGTTGAATTTTTAAACATTTCGTTGCGCTGGGTATCCAATAACAACAGGTATCCCATCACGATATGTCCGGCCATTTCAACCAAACGACGTGCATGAAAATCGACGTATTCGTTATCCTTTACATCTACCACCGTTTTAGCCGCATGAACATACTCTTCGGTCATGCCAATTAATGTGCGACGGAAACCGTGTAGCTCAGGACGTAATTCCATCGCTTCGTACTCACGTATCCTATCCAAATAACCACCTGTAGTAACCCCACGGATAGCAGCTACCACTTGTAATTGAGTGGTACCCTCATAAATTGTGGTTATACGAGCATCGCGATAAATCCGCTCAATGGGATAGTCCTTCATAAATCCGGATCCACCATGGATTTGCAACGAATCGTAGGCCAGTTGGTTACAGTATTCACTGGTCATACCTTTAAGAAGTGGCGTAAAGTAATCTGCCATTTTTTGGTAGCGCTTCATTTCGTCACGCTCTTGGGGTTCCAGTTTGCGTTCCTCGCTAATGTGCATGTAGGTTTTGTACACATCCACCATGCGCGATGTTTCGTATAACAAGGTGCGCGAAGCATCGAGTTTGGCTTTCATGGTAGAAAGCAATTCGTACACAGCCGGGAATTTAATAATAGCTTTACCAAACTGCTGGCGCTCCTTGGCATAATTGAGCCCCTCGCGATAGGCAGCCTCCGAAATACCCACGGACTGTGCACCAATACCCAAGCGGGCACCGTTCATCAGCGCCATCACATATTTAATAAGCCCCATTTTGCGCGAACCTACCAGTTCGGCTGGTGCATTTTTAAATACCAGCTCGCACGTTGGCGAACCTTTAATCCCCATCTTGTTTTCGAGGCGTCGAACGATGACCGCCTTACTATTTCTATCGTAGATAAACATGGACAATCCGCGACCATCTTGCGTAGCCTCTTCTGAACGAGCCAGCACTAGAGCAACATGACCATCGCCATTGGTAATAAAACGTTTTACACCGTTTAGGTACCACTTACCATCTTTTTCATTAAAAGATGCTTTTAACTGAACAGCTTGCAAATCGGAGCCTGCATCGGGCTCGGTGAGGTCCATGGCGGCAGTTTCGCCGTTTGAGATACGGGGCAAAAAGCGGGCTTTCTGATCCTCATCGCCAAATTCGTTAATGGTTTCGGCGCAATCCTGTAATCCCCATATATTCACAAAACCTGCATCGGCACGCGAAACAATATCGGCAGCCATAATGTAAGGAACAATCGGAAAGTTAAGTCCTTCGTACTTGCGCGGCAGGGTAATACCCATCAATCCGGCTTCTACCAAAGCATCCAGGTTTTCCTGCGTACCTTTGGCATATACCACTTCGTTATTAACAATTTTTGGTCCTTCCTGATCCACGCTTTCGGCATTGGGCGCTATGATGTCGCCACAAATTTCGCCAACAATTTCCAATACCTTGTCGTAGCTATCCATGGCATCTTCAAAATCCATCGGCGCATAATCAAAAGTATCTTTATCAGCGAAGTTACGCTCCTTTAATGCCACAATCTTTTCCATCATAGGATGGGTAAGGTGGAATTTTAAATCGGGGTTATCTGTAAAAAAATTAGCCATTATTTCATGTTTTTTTTAGATAATAGACTGTGAGATAAGAGATTTTGAAATAAGAGACTTTGAGATAAGAAATTTTGAGATATTAGAATTTTGTCCTTTTGTCTCTTATCATTTTGTCTTTTGTCTCGTAATCTAATAGTCTCTTAATCTATTTCGAATTTTTCTTGTATAACTTAATGAGCTTTGCCACAATATCGTTTACCTCCCCATTAATCACATAGTCGGCAATTTTATTGATAGGTGCATTCGAATCGTTATTAATGGCAATAATCATGGCCGACTCCTCCATACCAGCGGTATGTTGTATTTGGCCTGAGATACCGCATGCGATGTAAAGTTTAGGTCGAACCGTTACGCCAGTCTGTCCTATCTGACGCTCATGGTCGGCATAACCAGCATCCACGGCAGCCCTTGAAGCACCCACCTCGGCACTAAGCACCTCGGCCAGCTGAAACAACTGATTGAAACCCTCCCTAGAGCCCATCCCGTAACCTCCTGCCACAATGATAGATGAATTTTTAATATTGACTTTTGATTTTTCCATGTGGCGTTCTATCACTTTCACCACCAAGTCTTCGGGTTTAAGTATTTTGTCCACCTCTATGGTTTTCACTTTCCCTTTATGACTCTCGTTATAAATCTCCATTTTCATCACCCCCTCGCGCACAGTAGCCATTTGAGGACGGCAATCGGGGTTGATGATAGTGGCTACAATATTACCCCCAAAAGCAGGACGGATTTGGTACAAAAGATTCTTATAGTTTTTACCGGCTTTTTTATCTTCGTGATCGCCAATTTCCAATGATGTACAATCGGCCGTTAATCCACTCTGCAAAGCAGATGAAATACGAGGTCCAAGGTCGCGTCCTAAAGTGGTGGCCCCGAGCAGACAAATCTCCGGTTTTTCCTGTTTAAAAAGGTCAACAATAACCGCAGTGAACGGCAAAGTAGTATATATATCCAAGTCCTTGCTGTCGGCCACATGAAGCACATCTACCCCGAACGGGAACACCTGTTTTTCTATTCCTTTTAATTGATGACCTAAAACTACAGCTTCGAGCTTGCAGCTAAGGTCGTTGGCAAGTGAGCGCCCTTTGGTAAGCAACTCAAGGCTTACATCGGCTATCTTGCCCTCTTCTATTTCGCAAATTACAAATAAGTTACCCATTTTTTTTATTGGTGAAATTAATTTACACTGGAGATTTTCCTCGAGCGTCGAAGTGATTTAGCGCAGAATCTGGCTTCTTAGGCTAAAAATCATCTCCTCCTTAAAATCAATTTGTTAAACAAAGCTTTAATTAACCGATAGTGTGGTTTTCGATAAGTTCCACAATCATGGCTTCCAATTCTTCCTCGTTGTTTGTGATGCGCTTGGATTCCTTTGCCTGAAATACCACGTTCTCAATCTTTTTAACTTTAGTAGGAGAACCACCTAGACCTAGCCATTTCATATCGGTTTCGATATCGTTTACACTCCACTCCTCAATATTAAGGTATGGCCTGTCGGTTGACAAATCGATATAGTCTTCGCTTTGTGCTTGCGATTCGGTAACTGTTTTTGCATGTTTATATTTCATCACTCTTTTCGCATTGCGCGGGCGGCAATCGGGAGCCGAAGAATTTACAGTAATTACGCATGGTAGCGGTGCTTCAACTGTTTCTACGCCCCTCTCCAACCTTCGCACCACGGTAATCTTACCATTCTCGGCCGACTTAACTTCCTGTGCATAGGTAATTTGTGGTAGGTGTAGCTTTTCGGCAACCTGCGGACCTACTTGCGCCGTATCGCCATCAATAGCTTGACGTCCTGCCACGATAAGGTCGAAATTTTTTATTTTACGAATGGCACAGGCAATAGCGTAGGAGGTGGCCAAGGTATCTGATCCGGCAAAAGCTCTGTCCGTCAATAAATAACCCTTATCGGCACCACGGTACAGACCTTCGCGAATAATATCGGCTGCACGGCCCGGCCCCATCGTTAAAATGGTTATCTCCGATCCCGGATAACGATCTTTTAGGCGTAATGCCTGCTCCAAGGCATTAAGATCTTCGGGGTTGAAAATAGCCGCTAACGCAGCACGGTTTACCGTTCCATCTGCCTTCATTGCATCTTTTCCCACGTTTCGCGTATCAGGAACCTGCTTGGCAAGGACAATAATCTTTAATCCCATTTTTATTATTATTTTATTAGTTACTAAATTTCATTTTGAATGGCCAGCAAATTTAAAAAAACCAATGATATTAGCAACCAGTTGAAGGTTAAATTAGAACGCTTATAATTTAGCAAAGATATAGACCCGTCATGGCTAAACCTATTCGTCATTACAATGTACATGCTGGTAATTGCATACCTAGTGCTTTTATCGCTAAAAACACTCACAAATACCAAAGGCATTATTTGCTTTATTTAGAAAAATTCTAAACTATTTATAAGGAGATAAAACAAAAGACATTGGCTTCTGTTTTAATAACAGGACAAACCATCATTTTTATAATTATGAAGATTTTATTACTAATCGCTATACTCAGCACAGCACTGTTTAATATGGAAGCGCAAAAAAAGAATTACAACGAATTATCGTCTGAAGAAAAAAGAGTAATCCTGAACAAAGGCACCGAAAGGCCATTTGTTGGTGAATACACCAATAATAAACAAAAAGGTACCTATCTATGCAAACAATGCGAGGCTCCTTTGTATAAATCGAACAGTAAGTTTGAATCGGACTGTGGATGGCCTAGTTTTGATGATGAAATAGAAGGTGCTGTAAAACGTGTGCCTGATGCCGATGGACGAAGAACTGAAATTATATGCAACCATTGCAAAGGGCATTTGGGACACGTATTTTTAGGGGAGGGTTTAACACCTAAAAATACCCGACATTGCGTTAATTCGATATCGATGATTTTTGTGCCCGAGGAAAAAACAAAAGATAGTAAAGATAAAAAATAGGGAGGAAAGCTGGGTTTAGGATATCAGAAAAAAGTCACTGGACATTAGCCCCATCGTATCCACAAATGGATACAATGGGGCTATTTTATATTTAATCCAGAAAAAAATAATCATTACAAAAATAGAAAACAGTTTATTTTTACCATTCTTGGCATGATTTTCCCACGATAAGCTTTTGTATATTTGCGGATTCAAATTTTTCGGTTATTTATTCGGTCAAACGTTGTATCACAAATCAACTAATGGCCACATTAAGTACTTATATTTGTGGTAGTAACACCATTTAAATAATATTTTAAAGCTGTATTTTCAACAATGAACATTAAGCACATCCGCCATTCAAACATAGGCATACTCGTTCCCATTGCTGTTTTCGTATTTTGTTTCCATTCCACCAAGGCTCAATCATGGTCAAAAACGGTCTATCCCACAATGGGATATTTTACTAATGCAGGCAAAATAAATAGCGTCACTTTAAGCGATGACATCAATAAACGGACAAACTATTGGACTTCCTTTAACTTGGATCATAAGTTTTTTATATTGGATACCATAACGTTTCGCAGAAACCAAGTGATGACCTTAAATACCTCTAACCGGGAGTATAAGGAGTACGTTATGAGCCTGAAATTTTATCCGGCTAAGGATTTAAACATTAAATATGAGCCTACCCTTGTGCGCTCAAAGCTGCTTTATGATCATAAGGGATATTTGGATATTATGTCGACCGGCAGCATTTTTAATGATTCCGTGGGTGAAGTATTTAATATGACTAAACGCAATGAATCATTTTTCATTAATAAGCCGTACCTGGTAAAACATGTTTTGAAAACAATACCTGAACCACATCGCCTGATTACAGACAGAATACATCTTAATAAACGGTCCGCAGAGGAGGGCCTATCCCGCTTACTGTCTGACAGGATTGATTCTCCCAGCAAACTGAACAAAACAATTAAGGAAAACGGGCCATGGACTTACAGTGGTATCGAAAACATTCAGCTATCGCAAGCCTACCTATCAAACTGGACGAAAGGTGGAGAAAATTCCATTGCCTTACAAAGCGACTTATTGGTTAGAGCTTACTATAAAATGGACAAAATAGAGTGGGAAAACTATGCTCGACATAAAGTGGGCATTTTAAACTCCGAGAGTTACCCCGTACAAATAAATACGGATAATATAATAGCCAACAGCAAGTACGGTTTAAGAGCATCAAAAAAATGGTATTATAGTTTTGTTTTCGATTTTAACTCGCAGCTTTTTAATGGCTTCAACAATAAAAAACGCGAAACCATCATTTCCGGTTTTATGTCGCCCGCTTACTTTACCTTCGCTTTAGGTATGGACTTTAAGCAGAGCCCAAACTTTACTTTGCTACTATCGCCTTTAACTTCAAAAATTACCTACGTAAAAGACACTGCTAAGGTAGATCAGACCAATTATAAGATAGACCCTGATAGAAAATCAGCTTTCAGTACCGGAGCATCGTTAACCAATAATTTTAACTGGAAAATATCCACAGAATTGAACCTGCGATACAAGTTGGATGTTTTTGTGGGGTATTTCGATAAAGATCCTACCAAGCAGGTTGACTGGGAGTTGATATTCGATATGAGGATTAACCAATATCTTTCGACAAGACTTAACACCCAATTGAGATATTTTAGCAACGAGTCAGACAAGATTCAATTTAGGGAACACTTCGCCATTAACTTCAGCTATAAATTCTAAGCGTTCATCAATCAAATCTAATGATTGATAAAAAAAATACGATTAACGTATTTTAACACATTTTTATCGTTTTTTATTTTGTGGTTTTAAAAATGGATTATATATTTGTAATCGTAATTATATGGATAACACAATCAACCATCACGGTTGTTAAAAATATTTAAAGACTTAAATTTTCTCATAGTTTAGGGTTAGGTTTGGTTAAAGGTTGGAAGCCGCTGTCAATTAATTTTGACAGCGGCTTTCATGATTTTAGAAGACACTCCAACTCTCCGGCAGCTGCCGGATCCCTTTGAAAGAGCACTTTGGGTATGACCTAGGGCAATCTTTGGGTTTTGAAACTACACATTCAATACATGTAAACTCACTTTCATCTATTCTAAAAACACCCTCAACAACAATTATTCTTTTCGGGAAGTATCCGCATGTACTTTTGTTTCGTAATTTTTTCAAAAAAGCATTTAAAAATTAAGACTATGAAAACAAAAGCATTTTTAAGCATCGCATTAGTTATCCTATTCTCTATTAATACGTTAGCTCAGGATAACTCAAAATGTTATGGATTTGAACTTAGCACAGGTGCATCTGTTGCCGCAAAAAAACTAGAAGGGTCAACTTTAAATCCGGGATTTGGTTTCGAAGGCATCTTTCATTACCGCTTTATGCCACATATCGGAGTTTATGCTGGATGGGGTTGGAACAAATTTGGAGCAGACTACTCTTTTGCAGGAAACGATGTATGTTTCGAAGAAACGGGATATGTTTTCGGACTTCAATTCAAACACCCGATTGGACAAAGCAAAACATCTTATTATTTGCGGGCAGGAGGTTTGAATAATCACATCGAAATTGAAAATTCTGATGGTGACATCACGCATGATAGTGGACATGGATTAGGTTGGCAACTAGCTGGCGGATTTGATTTTAAATTAGGAAAAAACTGGAGTTTGACTCCTGGCGTAAAATTCAACTCACTAAACAGAGAGGTTGAAAACGAAGGAGTTAATGTGCCGCTCAATTTGAATTATCTCCAACTAAGGATTGGACTTCTTAAAAAATTCTAATCTTCATTATTCACCGAGTAACTTTCAGTTCACCCGATGAATGACTTGCAGGACTTTTCGGTTTTATTCACCCGCTGAAGGAAAGTCAGCGGGTGAAATTCTAATAATAACGCACACACACGGGGTCAATAAATCTGTTATATTTAATGTTTAAATTTTGAGCCATGATATTTCAACAAATACACCATTTTTTCTCCTTTAAAAAATTACTGATTTTGTTGTTCTGTCTTTCGGTGTGCATACAAATCATTGTGATTAGTTACAATCACCTAAGCGGATATTATATCCTCGAAAATGTGCAACATTTCCTTTTGCGTTTAATGAGAGGGACAGTGCTCAGCTTGTTGGCCAGCTTTTTAATTGCCTACCCCGATTTATTCATGATTCAGTATTTAAATAAAACCTGTCCCTGGGGGCGAAAAATTGTACAACGAATTTCTTTCCAGTTGGTTTTTTCAATCATTTTAGCTGTCATTGTTTCAATACTTTTTACACTCTTTGCCCATTCAATAAATGCTTATGAACGTGACTTAGTGAACGTACTTGTGAACAACGCACTAATTTTTTCGGTGGTAAATATTTTTGTCATGGCAATCCTCGAAGGTTGGATTGCTTTTAATGAAAGCAGGTACACCAAACAAATTGCCGATGATTTACAGACCGAGCTATCACAAATAAAGTTTGAAGTGCTAAAAAGTCAAATCAACCCTCATTTCATGTTCAATAGCTTAAACGTATTGTCGGGATTAATAAATAAGGACGTTAAAAAAGCACAACAATTTATCGATGAGTTTTCGCACATCTATCGCTATGTTTTGGAAACCATTGAACAGCCGGTGGCAACCATAGGTAAAGAACTCGATTTTACAAGATCCTATCTTTTTCTTCAACAAATTCGTTATGGAAATGATTTGAGCTACACTATAAATATCCCTGCTGATTTACTTAATTTATTGCTTCCTCCCCTATCGCTTCAAGTGGTCTTGGAAAATGCAACTAAGCATAACATTGTTAACGAATCAAAACCACTTCGAATTGAAATATATAATGAAGGCCAAATTCTGCTTATAAAAAACAATATTCAACCAAGAATATCAAAAGGCAATTCAACAGGACTGGGATTAAAAAACTTAGTCAAACGCTACTCAATGATTTCAGATAAAGAACCTGTTTTTTTGATTGAAACCAATCATTATATCGCAAAACTACCCCTTATTAATCCGGAAAACGATGAACGTACTAATAATTGAAGACGAAAAATTTGCAGCCGAGAAATTAGAGGATATGCTGCATGAAATAGATCCAAAAATCAATATACTAGCAAAACTGGGATCCATTACTGAATCTACAAAATGGTTGCTTCAAAACACAGCCGATTTAATCTTTCTCGACATTCAATTGTCCGATGGGATTAGTTTCAGCATTTTCGATCAGGTTTCGGTGAATACCCCCGTAATTTTTACAACGGCTTACGATCAGTATGCAATTCGCTCGTTTCAACTTAACAGTATCGCATATTTGCTAAAACCTATTCGTATTAGCGATTTAACAGAAAGCCTCAATAAACTTCAATCGTTAAAATCTGCTTTTCAAATCGATTTTGAATCGATTTTAGCAAACATTCAAGGGAAAGAGCCTGAATTTAAAAAAAGGTTTTTAATTCAGATTGGTGAGAAAATAAGAAAAATTGAAGTGACCGCAATTGCTTACTTCTTTGTTTTAGAAAAAATGATTTATCTGAAAACTTTTGAAGGAAAATTATATCCGGTGGAGTTTACACTTGATAAATTGGAAACCTTGCTTAATCCCGCTTCATTTTTCCGCATTAACCGAAAATTTTTGGTAAACATGGAATCCATTTCAAAAATGGTTGCCTATTCCAGAGGGCGCGTGAAATTAGAACTAAAACCCAAGGCCGATGATGAGTTTGAAACTATTGTTAGCATCGACCGTTCTGGCGATTTTAAAAAGTGGTTATCCGATTAAGTTTTATCCTTAAATATTTTAGATGGATTTGAATTGAATAGAACAGATTGCATTGAAACAGAATAACTAAGAAATCTAAAATCAAACACTCTATATAATCTGACTATTTTGTTTCGTGTTCAACCTTTCAAAAACCACTTACACATTTTAAAAATACACTCCCATAATCTTTAATTTTATTAGGCTCATGGCAAATATTAGTTTTGATATAAATTAATTAAATGAATCATTTCACTAATACTGAATGTTATGAAAATTTTTAGAAAATCAATAATAATTTCAATTACAACACTTTTATTCTTCTACCATGCCTTAAACGCACAGGACAAAGGTCAGTTAGATTCATTACATAGAAATGGCTTACCTCTAAAAACAAGAACTTTTAAAATGACCTCATTGGCTTTCGGTGGCGCAGGTTTGCTATTTACGAACGTAAACAATCAATTTACTTTAATGACAGGAGGAAGGGGTTCTGCAACCTTTAATAATCGCTATACTTTTGGAGGTGGTGGTTGGGGAATGCCAAAGGGCATTGAACTTGAGAGTAGCGAAGAAGGTATTTATGAATTTTTTAAAATGGGCTATGGCGGTCTTGAATTTGGCTATATTTTATACCCTGGGGATAAAATTAAATTTGGAACTAATTTATTGGTTGGATGTGGGGCTGGCTTTAAAGAAACTGTGCCTAAAACAAAAAACGGTGATTTTAAAATGTTTCCCATTCTTGAACCCTCAATATACAGCCAGATTTCATTAGGTAAGTTAATCAAGCTTGATTTTGGGTTAACATATCGTCATGTAAGTCCGGTAAATTTCTCTTATTTGAGCAACAAAAAACTAAATGGTTTCTCCTGCTATATTGCTATTCTTGTAAGTACTTGTAATTGCGATAGCTGAAAATTAATTATAGAACAATTCAATCATGAAAGAATTGATTAAAACTTTAAAATACATGTTTGTAATTTTATTTGGGATACTACTTATTATGACAGTAACTTTACTTCTATTTAGTCCCGGAAAGCCTGTGCCGTTTAAAGATAAAAATGGAACGACCTTAAAAGGAAGCATTTCCGAAAAAATATTTATTACAATAGGAGGCGTACGACAGGGAATGTTTATCAAGAGTAAAAACCAGGAAAATCCCGTTCTGCTTTACCTTCACGGTGGCATACCCGATTATTTTCTCACTCAGAAGTACCCTACCGGGCTTGAAGATTATTTCACCGTGGTGTGGTGGGAACAGCGTGGCTCAGGACTATCGTACAACTCCAGCATACCGGCTGACCCCATGAACTTGGTTCAAATTATAACCGACACAAAAGAGCTAACAAATTACCTCCGTACCCGTTTTGGGAAGGAAAAGATTTACCTCATGGGGCGTTCAGGGGGAACCTTCTTTGGCATCCAGGCAGCAGCAAGGACACCGGAGCTATATTTTGCTTACATCGGGGTTGGCCAGATGTCGGACCACTTAAAATCAGAAAGATTGGCTTACGAATATATGCTTGAGAAATACAGGGTTGCAGGGAACAGGAAAATGGTACGAAAACTGGAGGCTGTACCGGTTACAGATGTTATTCCTGATGGATACCTCAAACTGCGCGACCAGACAATGCACAGTCTTGGAATTGGTACAACACGTAATATGAATTCAATAATAACCGGTATTTTTTTTCCATCGATTACATGCAGGGATTACACATTTACTGAGAAAATTAATTTGTGGCGAGCTAAAGCCAAGGCTGGTGTTCACCCGCTGTGGGATACGATTCTGGCAACTAATTTAGCTAAACAAGTTCCTGAACTTAAAATTCCGGTCTATTTTTTTCACGGCATCTATGATTACACCGTTTCGTATGATCTGGCAAAGGACTATTTCAACAAGATAAAGGCTCCCGTAAAAGGGTTTTACACATTTGAAAATTCAGCCCATAGTCCGATTTTTGAGGAACGTGAAAAAGTCGCGAAAATATTACTGACAGATGTTATGACGGGAAATCATACTTTAGCGGATAACAAATAACATACAAAAACTATGAGAATAATTTTTTTAATAATTGTATCACTACACGGACTTATCCATTTACTTGGATTTGTAAAAGCTTTCGGCTTTCAGGAAGCTAAAGAGTTAACTCTTTCCATTTCAAAACCAACAGGAATAGTGTGGCTGATTGTAACTGGATTATTTCTGCTTTATGGCACACTTTATTTTTTGGGTAACAAATATGCTTGGCTTGTTGGACTTGTTGCTGTTATAGTATCCCAGATACTCATCATTTACTTTTGGAAAGATGCCAAATTTGGAACATTTCCCAATCTGATTATTCTTTCAGTTGCATTGGTGGGCCTTGGTTCGTATTTGTTACAGAGTGAGTTTACAAGTCGTGTGAAAAAGGATTTTTCAGAAAACAATACGCTTTCTACAGATATATTAACTGAAAACGACATGGCGAATTTACCGCCGATAGTGCAAAAGTATCTTTACTATACCAAGTCGGTAGGACAACCAAAAATAACAAATTTCAGGGCAGAATTCGTCGGAGGAATGCGCTCTAAGCCCGAAGACGCATATATGAAGCTCCAATCAGTTCAATACAACTTCTACCGGAAACCATCACGTTATTTTTATATGACAGCGAGCAAAATGGGACTGCCAGCAACTGGTCTGCATCTTTATCAAAACGAAATTGCCACCTTTGAGGTCAGGCTTTTAAACTGGTTTAAAGTTGTAGATGCTAAAGGAGATAAAATGAATCAGGCAGAAACGGTTACGCTGCTAAACGATATGTGTTTTATTGCTCCTGCAACATTAATTGACAGAAGAATAAAATGGGAAGTCATTGACGACACAACTGTCAACGCAATATTTAAAAATGGAAGCATCAGCGTAAGTGCTGCACTCTATTTTAATGCAGAAGGTGAACTTGTGAACTTTATAAGTAACGACCGATACGACACCGACGGTAAAAAATATGACAATTATCCCTGGGCGACCCCAGTTACAAACTACCGCATCATAAACGGATACTTTTTGCCAGGCAAAGCAAAACTAATCTATCAGAAACCTGATGGAGATTTTACCTACGGCGAATTAGAATACAAAAGTGTGAAGTATAATTTGATAAAATTTGAGGACTAATAGTGAGTACCCTAATTTCAAGACTATTCATATACTCTAAGGAATTTCAGCCATTAGTGGTCTGTTACATTTCTATACCTCATTTTGCTTTCCGTCGAGGACTAACGTGCGGTAATGTGCTTCTACCAAAAACCAATAAAACATCTTAGTTTTAAAAATATATAAACCAATCAATATGGCCATACCAACATCAAGAGCAAAAGACGCTGCTGATATCCAAATTAACCGTGAAAAATGCACTGGTTGCGGATCGTGTGTGAATGTTTGCAGCGATTTATGTCTGAAATTGCAAAACGGAAAAGCCTGCAAAAGTGAAACCTCCATTTTTGGATGTATTGGTTGTGGCCACTGTATGGCAATTTGCCCCACAGAGGCAATTGAAATATTTGGCAGAACTATTAGCCCCGACGATTTATTCGATTTACCTCCAAAGGAAAGCGCTGCCGACTACAGCCAAATTTTGTCGCTATTTAATAGAAGGCGAAGTATTCGAAAATTTCAGGACAGAGCTATTGAACCAGCAGTTATTGATAAAATTTTGCTGGCAGCTAAAACAGCACCAATGGGACTGCCTCCATCGGATGTTAATGTTTTAGTGCTCGATAGTAAGGAGAAAATAAGGGCTTTTGCGAAAGATTTTTGTAAATATTTGGAAAATATGAAATGGTTTGTCTCTGCTTGGTTTCTGGCTCTTATGCGTCCATTCTGGGGCAAAGCGAACGATGAAATGTTTAAGGGGTTTGTCAGACCTCTTTTCAAAGTGTATCCCGAAAAAATGAAGCAAAATATAAACGTAGTTAATTACGATGCCCCATTGGCCATGTATTTTTATGGTTCACCCTATACAGACCCTGCTGATCCAATTATTGCTGCCACATATGCCATGATTGCCGCTGAATCTCTGGGTCTCGGAACCTGTATGCTTGGTGCAGTTCATCCATTGATTCAGAATGGAAGTAAAGCTCGTATATTTAGGGAAAAATATGGCATTAAGTTTACTTCACGCGAAGGCTTATTTGTGGCATTTGGTTATCCTGCAATAAAATACAAGAAAGGAGTAAAAAGAACATTTGCTTCGGTAACAATACATTAAACAAACTAAGCATGAAACGACCAGAACTTCACAGTACTATTTCGCTTGGTAGTTTTCAAAGTTTTTATTAGCTAAAAACTGAACTGCTTTCTTTTTGTAGAATTCATGAAATACCTACTTCCGGAGGAAAGATTGAAATTACTGCACGAAAAACAAAATTCCTTGAAACTGGAGTGATTGAGAGAAAACCAAACGTCCAACAATCAAAACCAAGCTCAATATTCAACTGGACACTCATTCGAAATAAAAGGGGAAACAATAAATATACGAATTTGTCTTAGATCCCTTTCAGAAAAAGCTTCTGACAACTTTTCCAATTCATTTAAGGTTTAAAACAAGTCATTCAACCAGCAAATAAACACTTTTAGCATTTTTAAATTTCCCAACAGCTTGCATCCATATAGATTTGCTTTCATAATATGAAATCAAAAAAAAATGAAAGCTTTAAACAAAACAAATACAGGCATTTATAAGCAATTTGGTTTGCAACAAATGATGAAAAAAATTGTAATATTTTTAATTGCAGTTTTAACAATTCACTCAGGTTTGTATTCGCAATCATTAACTCAAACCGTTAGAGGTGAAATTATGGATGCCGACTCAAAGACCCCACTTATTGGGGCAACTATCATTGTTGATGGTTTTCAACCCATTAAAGGAACAATCACCGGCCTTGATGGGAATTTCCGTCTGGAAGGGGTTCCTGTTGGAAGGCATAACTTTAAAATAAGTTATATTGGATATGAACCTTTCACAGCCTCAGAAATTCTTGTAAGTTCAGGAAAAGAAGTGGTGCTGAATATTGAATTAAATGAGTCGTCGTTATTGCTAAATGAAGTAGTAGCTAGAGCTAATACGAACAAAGATAAGCCTGTAAATTCAATGGCAACATTGAGTGCACGAACTTTTAGTGTTGAAGAAACCAGTCGTTATGCCGGAGGGATGGATGACCCCGCTCGTTTGGCATCAGCCTTTGCCGGAGTTGCCACTACTCAAACAACAAATAATGCTATTATTATCAGAGGGAATTCACCAAGAGGGGTTTTATGGCGGTTCGAAGGAGTAGATATTCCTGCTGCTTTTCACTTTCCAAATGTCGATTTTATTGGGGGTGGTGGTTATACAGTATTAAGCAACCAAATGCTCCGAAATTCTGATTTCTATACAGGAGCATTTCCGGCTGAATATGGGAATGCCGTCTCTGGAGTGTTTGATATTAAAATGCGAACTGGAAACTCGGAAAAAAGAGAATACACTGCTGGAATAGGAACAAGTGGTATTGATTTCTCTGCTGAAGGACCATTTGCAAAAGGTAAAAAATCAACATACCTATTCAATTATCGTTACTCAACCCTTGCACTTTTGGGCAAGTTGACAAATTTCCCAAATTTACCAACTTTTCAGGATTTAACATTCAAGTTCGATTTTCCTAGAACGCGTTCCGGAACATTCTCATTTTGGGCTATGGGAGCTGATGATACGAATAAAAAAGAAGCTGATTCTGAAACCTTAAATTGGAAAACCGACTATGATCGTACAGGGCAAGATTATTTCAACCGCTTTGGGGCAGTTGGACTTTCGCACCGTATTTCTGTTGGAACAAAAACATACCTGCACACAACAATTAGTGCCGATGGCATGAGATATGGAATGGACAAAAAAGAATACACATTTGATTCACGATTACTTCCAACCGATAATATTAAAAGTACTGAGGGAAAATATACTTTCAGGTCAACAGTGAACCATAAATTTAGCCAACGGGTAAGCTCGCGAACAGGTATTACACTCAATAGCTTATTCTTCGATAACAGGCTTGATAAAGCATTCAGGGATAACCCAGAGGAAATGATAACTTTTGTTAATAATAGTGGCACAGAATTTTCTGCCCAAGCGTTTACCCAATTCAAAATAGACCTTTTACCTAGCCTATCAACAAATATTGGTTTTCATTCAATGTATCTTGATGTGAACGAGAAAGCCTCTTTTGAACCAAGAGCAGGTTTAAGCTGGAACACTTCACAAAACGATGAATTGAGTTTTGCTTATGGTCTGCATTCTCAAATGGAAGAGCTACGCACTTACTATTCGCAAGTAAACAATAACGGCACGATTGAAATGCCAAACAAAAATCTTGATTTTATGAAATCACATCATTTTGTTCTGGGATACAGCCGAAAATTGAGTGATGTAATGCGAATTAAAATAGAACCATATTACCAAATATTAGAGGATATTCCGGTATATGCAAACGGTTCGTTTTCAATTATAAATATTACTTCCAACTGGGCAATTAACCGTAAATTGGAAAACGTCGGAACAGGAAAAAATTATGGTGTTGATGTTACTGTGGAGCGTTTTCTTAAAGACGGCTATTATTACCTATTCACAGCAACTTTATTTGACTCAAAATATGCAGGTGGCGATGGGACAGAACATAATACTGCCTTTAATAGAGGACATGTTGTTAACCTGCTTGCAGGAAAAGAATGGATGATAAAAAACAAAAATGTACTGGGAATAAGTGCAAAAGTAACTTATATGGGAGGATTGAGGTATACCCCGGCTTTGTACGAAGAATCTATAGCCGCTCAAATGTATAAACCTGATAATTCAAAAGCATTCGTAAACCAGTTCCCCTCTTCGACAGGTGTAGATTTGTCAATAACGTATAGGGTTAACAAAAAGAACTATACTGGAGTTTGGTATTTTATGATAAAAAATGCGCTACTACAGCCTGATTATGGTGATCCTTACTACGACTTCATTACAAAGGACGTAATAATCGATAAAATGAAAATGCCTTTCCCCTCAATTGGTTACAAGATTGAGTTTTAGAACTTAAGCATTCAAATTTGTTAATTTTTCACGGTTGAATTTTAAAAAGAACATGATATCCAAAGATATTTAAGTTTAAACTTGGCTCCTTAATACCGTCCAGTGAAATGCCACATTTCCTTTTAAGGTCTGAATCAAGTCATTCAACTTGCAAATAAACACCCTCAGCATTTTTATATTTCCTAACAGGTAGCATCCATATAAATTTGCTTTCATAAACTAAAACAAAAAAAAAATGAAAGCAAATTTTTCTCATTATCTGTTAGTGGCAGTTTTTGTCCTTGTACCTGTTTTTGTTTATGCAGAAAGCGCAACATTTATTGTAAAAGGGCGCGTTTTGGATACTGAAAAAAAACCAATCGCATTTTCTACCGTTGCACTCTTGGATTCCAAAACCGGCAATATTGAAAAAGGGACGGTTTGCAATGAAAAAGGAGAATATAGAATTGATAAAGTTACTGCCGGTGAATATCATCTTTCGGTGCGGATGATAGGTTATGAAACCAATGAAAAAGAATATCTTACTATTGATGGCAAAAACCAAACCATCGAAAAAGTTGTATTTTTAAAAGAGTCAAATCAACAGATTGATGAAGTAGTGGTGGCTGCCAAGATAGAATTTATAGAGCAATCGGTTGATAAAACCGTTATTAACCCAAATGCATCCATAACAACAGCCTCTGAAAATGTGTATGAAATTCTTAAAAAGGTTCCAGGCGTTGTTATTGATAACGACGATAATATATCTCTGAAAGGGAAAGCAGGAATTGTGATTATGATTGATGATAAACCCACCCAGGTTTCTTCAAAAGAGCTAGCAAGTATGCTTAAAGGGATGTTGGGAAAAGATGTTAAGAATATTGAGATTATAGAAAGCCCATCGGCCCGTTTTGATGCAGAAGGGAATGCCGGGATTATTAATATTAAAACAAACCATAACCGAGCCCCCGGTTTTAATGGCAATGTAAATACTGGTTTAACTTTTACACGATCGGTGGGTGAAAATGCAGGATTGAATTTAAATTTTAATCAAGGAAAACTAAATGTGTATGGTGATTATTCATTTTATGATTGGACAGGTTGGAACAGTATGGAAGCCAAACGTCGATTTTTAAGCCAAGAAATGAACGGTGTTGTGCAGATTTCAAAAAATGAAAACAATAACGAAGGAAATGCCCACAATTATAAGACAGGCGCAGATTATTATTTGGCAAAAAACCATGTCTTAAGTATAATGATAAAAGGAAATTCGGGGTTTAACGATGTAGAAGATGATGGAACCACACAATTTATTAACAGCAATGGTACAGTTGATTCTTCTTTGATAAATAATGCTGATCGCGAATTCAATTGGAACCAAAATACTTTTAATATAAATTACAAATGGGATATTGATACACTTGGCCGTTTTATTATTGTTGATGCCGATTACGCTAATTTGGGATTTAAATCAAATGGCAATCAAACAAGCAACTATTTTGATGCTAACGAAAATAATTTATACAAAACAATTAATTTGCTAAGTCTTCAAAATAGTGATATTGATATTTTTTCGGCCAAAGTGGATTATGGTCATCCAATTAATAAAATCTATTCTTTTGAAGCGGGGCTTAAAAGCAGCTGGGTAAAAACTAATAACAAAGCCTCCATGGTGGGCTTTTTCAATCAGAATGACAAATTTTTATACGACGAAAACATTCAGGCTGTCTATGCAAGTGGCAAGGCACAATTTGAAAAAACTACTATTCAAGTTGGATTGAGAATGGAGAATACCCTATCAAAAGGTAATTCTGTTTCAATAAATCAAATAGACAAGAAAAGTTATACGCAGTTATTCCCCTCGGTTTTTGTTCAGCAAAAATTAACACCCAATCAAAACATTGGCCTAAGATACAGCTATCGGGTTGGGCGTCCAAATTATCACAATTTAAATCCATTTGTATGGATGCTGGATCCATATACCTATAACTTGGGAAATCCTAACCTCAATCCACAATACACCCATGCACTTTCACTAAATCATAATTATAAAAGTATGTTTATGACAAGCGTTGGGTACAATTTCACCAACGATATATACACTCAAATAATTAATCAAAATGATGAAACAAGAGTTATTTATCAAACTTATGATAATTTTGGTACAGCGATAGATTTAAATTTATCGGAAACCTTGCAATTTGAAATTCAGCGGTGGTGGCGAATTAATAGCACAGTAACCGGGATGTATAAAGAGGTGAATTCAAACTTACCATCGGGCATACAGTTCAGTCAATGGAGCTATATGATAAACGCTAGCAATAGCTTTACACTTCCTCATAAAATGGCTGCAGAAGTGAGCGGGTTATATTTGTCAAAACAACTCCACGGTAACTTCACGTTTAAGTCTAAATATTCAATTGACTTAGGAGTTCAAAAAAGAATACTAAAAGACAAAGGGCTTATAAAAGTCTCGTTGAGTGATGTTTTTAATACAGGCACAGGTGGTGCATATACAAAATATGAAAATGTGGATCTGGATGTGAAAAATGAATGGGAAAGCCGAAGGTTCAATATCTCATTTAGCTATCGTTTTGGCAAAAATGAATTCAAAACCCGTGCAAACCGCTCTACGTCTTCAAGTGAGGAAGAAAGTAGAAGTGGGAAATAATATTGAACAGTGTTTTTATCTTTTATGAAGTCGCTGAATCATTTTCTTTCATAAATTCGCAATACAAAGGAATAAAACTATCACCATGGATTTAGAAAAAAGCAGAGCCGAAAATGAAATGAATTTAACCCGTCGTTTGGAGGCGGAGATAAAAAAAAGTGAACTTGTTACCTGGGAGCTACAGGAGCAACGTGTGTTGCTGAAAAGCATATTGGAAAACCTTCCCGGTGCAGCCTATCGATGCCATCTCGACGAGCATTACACAATGAAGTATATTAGCGAAAAAATATTTGATATTTCTGGGTACCACGCATCCGAATTCATTGAAAATGCGGAGAAAACTTTCGCCTCAATAATTCACCCGGACGATCGGGACTTTTGCAGGAATAGTATTATTAATGCCACCAAAGAGAAAAGACATTATGAGTTTGAGTACAGGCTTATGCATAAAAACGGACTGGTTGTTTGGGTAAGCGAAAATGGCAAGGGAATATATAACGACAAGGAAGAGCATGCATACCTGGACGGAATAATAGTTGATATTACACGAAGAAAAGAAGCTGAATTTGCCGCTGCTGAAAGTGAAAGAAACTATAAAGAGTTAATGCACTTTCTTCCTCAACCAGTTTTTGAGTTGGATATTGAAGGAAACATTCTGTTTAATAATAAAGCAGGACAGGAATTTTTCGGTCTCGAAGACCCCGAAAAATCTAATAAGAAACTGTCGGCACTTAATTTCTTTATCGATGAGGATATTCCAAGGGTTATTGAGAATATAAAAAAATCAAATAAGGCAATTAAGACTTTGCCTAATGAGTACACAGTAAAAAAAACCGATGGTACACTTTGCCCGGTTATGATATTTGGCTCTCCCATATTTCGTAACAATAAGGTTATTGGTCGCAGAGGAATTATCATTGATATATCCGAAATGAAAAAGCAAGAGGAAAAACTACTAAAAGCAAAAGAAGAATTGGAACGGATAAATAACACCCTAGAGCAAAGTGTTGCAGAGCGCACAAAGCAACTTACTGAAACAAACACGCAGCTGCTTAAAGTTCAAAAGGAGAATCTGCAATCGCAATTCGAAGTGCTTAAACAACAGGTAAATCCACATTTTCTTTTCAACAGCTTAAATGTACTTACCTCACTTATAAAGATTGATCCCGATTTGGCTGAATCTTTCACCGAACAACTGTCTAAAGTATATCGATATGTTTTGGAAAACAAGGAAAAGGACCTTGTTTCACTTAGTACCGAATTAGAATTCTTGAACTCATATCTTTTCCTTCTTGAAATAAGATTCATGAAGAAACTATTTATCAATTTTAAAATTGACAATTCTTTTTACGATTATCAGATACTTCCCATTGCAATTCAGCTAATTATTGAAAATGCTATTAAACACAATATATTCTCAAAGGTTCAACCACTTAAAATTGACATTTTTGTTGATGATCAACTGCGATTAAACATAGTAAACAACCTTAATTTGCGTGAAACAAAACTTGTTTCAACAGGCGTTGGGCTTGAGAATATAAACCGAAGATACGCACTAGTATCAGACCTAAAACCTGAGTTCATCAAAACCAACAATCAATTTATTGCCAAGCTGCCTTTACTGAAATAAGCATATTTGAAAATGAATAATATTTGAAAAATGAAAGTTGTAATTATAGAAGACGAAGCCTTTGCGGCAATAAGATTAAAAAAAATGATTCTGGATTTTAATTCGGAGATTAAAATTCTGGCCGAACTCGAATCGGTTGCCGAATCTGTGAAGTGGTTCAAATCAAACCCCGAACCCGACTTGATTTTTCTGGATATTCACCTTGAGGACGACCTTAGTTTCGCCATCTTCGAGCAGGTGAACATCTCGAGCCCAGTAATCTTTACAACGGCTTTTGATGAATATGCCATTAAGGCTTTTAAGCTAAAGAGTATCGATTACCTCCTAAAACCAATTGTGCATGAAGAACTGGCATCGGCACTGAAAAAGTACCAGCAATTTACTGGATTAAATACCAATTCCGTCGATTTGCATTCGCTTTACAATCTGATTACGAATAAAGATATAACGTATCGAGAACGTTTTTCATTTTCAATCGGAACCAAAATAAAAATGGTTGAGGTGGCTGAAATTGCATATTTCTTTGTATTCGATAAGGGCGTTTACCTAAGGACTTTCCAAGGAAATTCATACAATATTGATTTCACTTTGGATAAATTGGAGAAGATGCTCAACCCAGTTGCATTCTTCAGAATAAATCGCAAATACCTGATTAACATCACATCTATTGTTAATATGGTAGCCTACTCACGATCACGTGTTAAGCTCGAAATAAAGCCTAAACCGGACGATGAGTTTGAGACCATTGTAAGTATTGACCGCGCCTCAGATTTTAAGAAATGGTTAAATAATTAGTTCAGAGCATGATCACTCAAAGCACCCATTGGTAATAAGCGATAACATTGCATAGGAAGGGTTTAAATTGAGCAATTTAACATCTAATCGACAACATAGCGGGTTGATAAGGTTGTGAACCGCAATGTGCAACGATCTAATACCGCTAAATGTTAGGTAAATAATAAAAAGATGCAACAACTAAATATATTTTTATTCATTGTACTCTCATGTTCAAGTGCTTAATACTAAAAAACGTCCTGCACATTGATAAAGAGTGAAAAAATAGAAAGAAATTAGCATAATTATGAAAATACTTATTCAAAAAACAAAGCCAAAGGATTTTCTGATAACAGAAAACATTACTCGCGAAACATTTTGGAATTTGTTTAAACCCGGTTGCGACGAACATTTAGTCTTACATAACCTAAGGAAAAGTAATTGTTATATATCAAACCTTGACTTAGTTGCCCTATCGGAAAATAAAATAGTAGGACATATTATAATTACCAATGCGAAAGTTGTAGACACTAAAAATAAAGAACATCAAGTGTTATGTGTGGGGCCAATCTCGGTGCATCCAGAGTTTCAAAAAAAAGGTATAGGAACCATACTCTTAAATGAATCAATTGCTATTGCTAAAAAATTAGGCTATTCGGTAATGATACTATTTGGACACCCTGATTATTATCACCGTTTTGGATTTGTTAATGCGCAGAATTATGGAATTACAACAAAAGAAGGAATGAATTTTGAACCTTTTATGGCTTTGGGACTATATCCAAATGCTTTGGCAGCTATGAGCGGAAAGTTCTATGAAGATAAAGCATTTGAAACCAATGAAGAAGAACTCAATGAGTTTGAAAACCTTTTTCCAAAAAAAGAAAAAGGCAAACCCAAAATTGACATTAATCATTAGAAAAAATGACACTAGAAGAATTAGGATACTATAATAAACTTGAAGAATACAGTAAGGAACAAAAACTGGGTGACTTTGAGATAGGAAGAGTTATAGCAGAACATAAAGAAAGATATATTGTCAAAACTATTAAAGCTGAATTGGAAGCTGAGATAACTGGAAATTTAAGATTTTCTGCTATTAGTCGGGAAGATTTTCCAGCAGTAGGCGATTGGGTTGCATTGACAACGTATGATTCAGATTCTGCGATAATACATAAAATATTACCAAGATTCTCAACTATTAAACGACAAGCAGTTGGTCAATTCGGAGAGATTCAAATAATAGCAACAAATATTGACTATGCTTTTTTAATTCAAGCTGCTGATAGAGATTTTAATATAAACAGACTCGAAAGATACTTGACAATTTGTTATTCATCAAAAGTTAGCCCTATAATTTTGCTCAATAAAACTGACCTTGTTGATGAGCAAAAAATAAATGAGATACTGGAAAGTATTAAAATACGGATTAAAGATGTTCCAATTATTGCTATAAGTAACGAGACTCAAATCGGATACGAAACAATTAAAAAGCTAATTGAAAAAGGAAAGACTTATTGTATGCTTGGCTCTTCAGGAGTTGGAAAATCAACCTTATTAAATAATCTTTCTGGCAGAAACATTATGAAAACGGATTTGATTAGTCAAAGTACTAGTAAAGGACGACATGTTACGAGCCATAGAGAATTAATTGTTCTTGAAAATGGTGGAATACTGGTTGACAATCCTGGGATGAGAGAAGTAGGAATTGCAGACACAACAACTGGATTAGAAACTACCTTTGATAAAATAATTAGTCTTTCTCAAAAGTGTAAATTCAAAGATTGTACACATACCAATGAGACTGATTGTTCAGTTCTCGAAGCTGTCGATAAAGGAGAAATAGAAAAATGCTCCTATGAAAATTACCTGCGATTGGAAAGAGAAAAAGAACATTTTGAATCAACAATTGAAGAACGACGTAAGAAAGATAAAGAATTTGGAAAAATGATTAAGAATTACAAAAAAGACACGAGTAAAAATAAGTACTAAGCACAACACGCGGCATAAAACGTTGATATTTAAATGATTATATAAGCATTCTGCCACGCATCAAGTTCGGTGTAACTGGACAGGAAAGTAGCCCGCAATCCCCAACGATTTAATACCGCTAAACGTTAAATAAAAAATAAAAAGATGAAACAAATAAATATATTTTTATTAATTATGATCTCATGCTCAAGTACTTATGGTCATGATTCTTTAATTTGGCATTTCTCAACAGAAGCAGGAGTATTTTCTTCACCAACAAGCGATGATAGTACTATTTATATTGGTAGTAATGATTCTTGTCTATATGCCTTAAAAAAGGAAGACGGAAAATTGAAGTGGAAATTTAAGACAAATGGAGAGATTAAGTCAAAACCATTGCTGTATAAAGGCTGTGTTATTTTTAATAGCACTGATGGATTGATATATTCAATAGATAAGAATACTGCGCATATGCAGTGGACATTCAAAACGGGTGGAGAAAAAAAGCATGACATATGGGATTATTATCTTTCATCTCCTGTCTGCTGCCAAGGAAAGATATTTGTGGGTAGCGGTGATGGCAATGTTTACGCCATAGAGCCTAATTCTGGAGGGCTAATCTGGAAGTATGAAACCGATGGGATTGTTCATGCTACTCCATTGGTAAATAATGAAGGGGTTTACATCGGAAGTTTTGATGGATTCTTTTATGCTTTAAGCATTCATACAGGTAATCTGATATGGAAATTTAAAACAGTAGGCGATGCCTACTTCCCCAAAGGCGAAATTCAGAGAGGAGCAACTATTTACAAGAACTCCGTAATTTTTGGAAGCAGAGACTTCAATATATACTCTTTAAATAGTGAAACGGGAAGTGGTATATGGAACATGAAAGAAAAAGGAAGCTGGATTATTGCCACTCCTTTGGTATTTAATGATATTATTTATTTCGGAACGTCTGACTCTCATAGATTTTGTGGGTTATATGCACAAAACGGCGATGAGAGATGGTCTGTTCCATTAAATATGAGGGTATATGGAGAAGCGGTTTCGTATAATAATTCAATAATTTTCGGATGTTTTAATGGCAAATTATATAGTTTGAATCATACTAATGGTGAAATCGAACAGATTTTTCAAACCTATGGAAGCAAGAGTAACTACAATGATATTTACAGTGAAAACGATGAGTTTAAAGCTAGTTTTAAATTATATGGAAAGGATACAGAAGCTTCTGAACGGAAAATACTTAGTTTAGGTGCTATCCTTTCTACACCAATAATAAATAATGGAATTGTTTACTTTGCAGATGCGAATGGAATTATTTATGCACTCCAACTTCATTAAAAAACATATAAAACATGGCATATTGGTTGCGGGTTTCAGAGGTTTCCGAATGTTTCTAACTCGCAAATAAAAGTTGATCTAAACAGATAGTAAATCGTCTCGTTATCTCCCAAGGTGGAACAAGTTGTGAGAGGCTTAGCGTGAATCAAAAATCGTCGAAGTCTAACTCCTTATACCTACTCAATACATCAAACTTTAGCAAAAAACGTAAGATAAAATAGCAATACATTATGAAAACTATATTAATTTCTTCAATTCAGTATTTATCAGTGTTTCTGATATTTATTTTCTTATTTATTATTCCAACGGTTTTATTACCCGTATCGCCATCACTTCTGGATAAAATCAATCCCGATGAAATGAAAGTATTTTTTCCACTATTACTACTTTTGGCTCTATATACCACTAGTGCTTATTGGTTACTGATTAAAAACTCTAATCAGAGTAAAATATTAATTTTTATAAAATTAGCATTAGCAAATTTTATATTATACCCACTCATGGGATTTATCGAATCCCTTTTTTGGTTAGATTCACTAAAAGTTGTTGATAGTAATGAATTTGTAAGAATCTTTTTCCGTTTTCTAATCACTTTTACATTATTTTCAGCTTATCTGTCGATTATTTCTAAAAAAAATAATACCGTTAGTACAAATGACAATACATTGATTAATTACAAATTAATTAGTCAAAAGATTCTTTTTATAGCAGTTGTTTATATCCTTATTTATAATCTGTTTGGATATTTTGTTGCTTGGCAATTTGAAGCTACAAGAATTTATTATACTGGTCATTCCGAGCTAAAAGGTTTTTTTACAATGCTATTTCAAAACTTAAGTGATTTAAAATTCATTCTTGTACATTTTATCAGAGGAATTTTATTCGGATTATCAGGCTACATATTTTACACCTTGCTTGATTGTTCAAAACATAAAAAGCTGCTAATATTAGCTCTAATTTTTGGTGGATTTGGGTTTCAAATAATTTTACCCAATCCTATTTTTCCTGAAATGGTCAGAATATCTCATTTTATTGAAACAACATCATCAATGATGGTTTTTGGACTAATTATAGGACTTGTCTTTTCCTATCAAAAAGACAAAATATTGGCTAATGTATAAAACACCTTTTGCTAATGGTTGGCAACTAAAAAAACAAGCAAGGCCTTTATGCCTTGCATGTTCTATTCATTCATTTATCGGTAAGTATTATCTCTACTTCGCCTTCTTCGCCCTCTTCTCTGCTTTTTTTTCTTTAGGCGTCTTCGCAGGTTCCTTTTTGACGCTTTTCTTTGCGTCTTGACTTTTTGCCATGATAGTATCTTTTAAATGATTATTACTAATTTATCAGCTTAAGCTGCTCTCGCTTTCAATTGAAGTTTGAACTTTCACCTTTCTTCAATTTTACAAAGGCGAAATTTAAAACTTAGTTTCCAATTACGCAAATTTTGATAAAATCGATTCTATTTTATCCAGTTCAGCTTGGGTAAAGGGTTTGCTTTGTAAGCCCTTAACAGCATCTTTTATTTGCTCCACTTTACTGGCACCAATCAATACCGACGTTACCCTGTTATCTTTAAATAACCAGTTAATAGCCATCTGCGCCAAAGTATCACCGCGTTCTGTGGCCATGTTGTTTAAGGCTTTAATAGTAGCCAGTCTTTCTTCTGTCAGGTGCTCGGGCTTTAAAAAGTGAGCTCGCGCCGCTCTGGAATCCTCGGGTATACCTTTAATATACTTATTAGTGAGCATGCCCTGTGCCAGAGGCGAAAAAGGAATACAGCCCACGCCGTTCTCTCCCAGAGTATCCAACAAACCTTGCTCAGGCGTACGCTCAAACATAGAGTATTTGGGTTGATGTATCAAACAGGGCGTTCCCAGCTGCTGCAGGATATCAAAAGCTTCCTTTGCTCTTTCGGCAGGATAATTGGACAAACCCACATACAATGCTTTACCTTGCCTCACCATCAAATCCAACGCACTCATGGTTTCGTACAAAGGCGTGTCCGGATCGGGACGATGATGGTAAAAAATATCCACGTAGTCCAACCTCATCCTTTTTAGACTTTGATGAAGACTGGCCATCAGGCTTTTTTTACTTCCCCATTCTCCGTAAGGGCCTTCCCACATATAATATCCCGCTTTTGACGAAATAATCAATTCATCGCGATATTTGCGCAGGTGTTTATGCATAATATCACCAAAATTACTTTCGGCACTTCCATCTGGAGGTCCATAATTATTGGCCAAATCGAAATGTGTTATTCCCAAATCAAAAGCTGTAAACAACAGCTGCTCATAGTTTGAGCGGACATCCACATCGCCGAAATTATGCCATAGTCCCAAAGAAAGTGAAGACAGTTTTAGTCCACTGTGGCCACATCGGCGGTAGGGCATTTCCTGATAACGTGATTTTGATGCAATATAAGTCATGGTGTTTATTTTATGATTTATTTAAGACAATGTTTCGCAAGTTATTCAATGCTTTTGATAGTTGCAAACCATTTGTATTCGGAGATTTTCAGCGCTTTTTGAAGTTCAGAGTTCGATGTACAGTAGACATGGCATTTCTGAGGCCTTTGCCAGTAATTTTTTTTGTAGAAACTTGGTTCATCGCTTTAATTTCTTACCCCGTGTTTTATTTAAACCAAAAATGCACGTTTAAGTTTTTGTGAAATGGTATATCTTTTGATAACTTTTACAAATCTTATTTTATTGAAGTATAAGATCACAAATAATAAAGAGCATAAATAATAAAGAGCATAATATGAGCGATCTGGATTCGTTACGAAACTTAGAACTGGCACCCTATATACTTAAGGCCATGGCACTGATAAACGTACATCGAAAGGTAGGCGGAAATCAGTTTAGGCACAGCTTTGCCACTTTAGGAATACTATTGGACTATCAATACATTAACGATAGCGTATTGCTGAAAGCGGCATTGTTGCACGACTTTTTAGAAGAACTGCCCGAAGCCAAGGTGGAAGAGATACGACAGATTGATTTTGAAAGCAACCAGGTGGTGGAACTTGTTTTGGAGGTTACCCGCTTACCACACGAAACTAAACCCGAATACTTGCAACGGGTACTGGATTTGGGCTCGCACAATGCCAAGGTATTAAAATGTGCCGACCGCATCAGTAACCTGACTGACCTGCACCGCGACACGCACACCGAACAAAAGATAACAAGTTATTTAGATGAGACAGAAAAATATGTACTCCCCATGGCAAAAGAAGTAAATAAATATATGTGGCTCGAACTCAAGGATCTGATACAAAAAAGGAGAGAAATTGTTATCGCTATCAAGCACACATTAAAGCACCGAATGATGCGGTGGATGCGTTTGAAAAGAGGATAAATTTTATTTTTTTACTATCTGGTCTTTCCACTTTTCACTCAACGTTTTCCGCTCTCTGCGCCAAGCCCCCTGTTCCTTACCTCTTACCTATCCATTTTTTTATTACGCCAGTACGCGATGTAGTCGCGCTGTTTAATAAATCCTATTGGCCCTTCTACAATGCCACCCTCCTGATAAAAATCGGATACTCTAACCTGTATCGTGTTGGTTTTGCTAAGTTTTATTAATCCTTCGGGCACCAGATAAGCGCGTAACTGCTTGTAGGCCTCGGCATAATGTTGCTGCTGACGTTCGGGCTCCATGAACCCGGTTTGTCCAATTTTAATACCATTAACAAACACCTCGTCTAAATCGTCTATCTTGCCAACAAGCAGTACCACTCTATCTAACTTGAAATTATCATTAGCTACAAAAGTTTTTTGGTACCATGCATAACCATCGTATCCTTTATAACCTTGATTTTCCCAAGCACCGGGCACATATATTTTACGCCATCCTTCTTCGCTGCCCGTATAGTATCGCCAATCCATATTATCGCCTGTACGAAAGTTCCATTCGCCCTGTAAATCTAAAAAAGTTTTCAAGGGATTTATTTCGGCCAGCAAGCGCACATCCCCTCTTACAATCCCCCCTTCTAATTGTTGGTCATATACCTTAACGGCGATGAGGTTGCCCCGATTGTAATGAATGAGCTTTTCAGGTATAGGATACATGCGTCGAGCGGTGTAGGCTGTGGCAAAATTGGGCGGAAATTGTCCGGAGCCGCCTATTCTTTCTCCATTGAAAAACACCTCGTCCACATCGTCGATATAGCCTAACTCAAGCACTAAGGATTCTTTTTGGTGATTTGCCGATATGGTGATGAATTTTCGATACCACGCAAACCCATCATATCCGTTAAAGCCTTGCGCCTCCCAAGGGGATGGCACGTAAACCTCGTCCCAATCGGAATGATTGAAGGTTGGTGAGCTCCACTCGGGGCGGTTTCCCAACGAAAACTTCCATTGTTCTTCCATGTTCATCAGGCTCTTGTATTTTTGCCCTTGCAAGGCTGCCGAACAGAAAAACAAAAGAAACATGATTTGTAATTTCATACCCTTATCAATCTAAAAATTGATCTAAAAAATATTCAAACAGATTATTACTTTTTTCATGTTCTGAAAAATAACTCTCAAAAGCTTTCACTGTCATTATCCCAATGGGACCATCGGACATGCCTCCATCCAATCCATCGTCCCAAACTCGTACCGCCAGCATGTTTTTACCTCTGTTAAGCATAGTACGAGAAATGCGGTAAGCCCTGAGTGTTTGATAATCCTGTTTCCCTGCATAATACGGACCTTGTTTTATTTCGTCCACAGAGCCTATTCTTTTACCATTCAAATAGGCTACATCCTTATCGTCTATCCTGCCCAAAACTATCACCACATCATCGCCAAGAGTAGACCTATCCCAATTAAACTCTTTCCTGTACCATGCGTAACCGTCGAGATTGGGATAACCCTGCGACTCCCATGTTTGTGGCACATCCAGTATGTCCCAGTCTTTGTCGTTATAGCTGAATTGGCTAAAATTCACGTTATTGCCAGGCTTAAACTTCCACGCGCCCGAGAGGTCGTTTAACAAATACGTAGAAGCTACATCGGTAAAAAGTCCTGCTTGCCCCAGAATTCCGCCGCTTAAGTACACATCATAAATCCTAACGGCAATCACGTTATTTCCATCAGGATCAATCAAGCTAGGTGGCACAGGATATCGCCTAAGCTGCGAATAAGCCGTTTGCATATTGGGTGGAAAGCTACCCGTGCTACCTATCAATACTCCATTAAAATACACTTCTTCGGCATCATCAATCTGATCAATCTGGAGAATTAGTTTTGTATTTGACGAAATTGGAGGCATCTCCACCTTTCTTTTGTACCACGCATAACCATTATAACCATCATATCCTTGACTCTCCCAACTGCTCCCCAAATATATTTTGTCCCAGCCCGAAAAATCGTGATTAGTCCATCGCCAACTCAGGTCGTCGCCAACGCTAAAGCTCCAGTATCCTTGCAAGGATTTTACCTGCTTCAACTTTTGTGCGGATAATCCGACGTTAAGCAAAAAGAATAATATTATAAAAAATAACGCTCTCATTTTAATAATAATATATACATAATATGCATAAAAATAAGGCTTTAACTAAAAGAATTAAAACCTTATTATAATCTATTGATCAACAAATCCATTTACTTCTCTCTATATATTAGGGTCAAAGGAACACGAAACATGCGGTATTTAGATGCTTCATCGGTTTGAACTTCATTGGTATTGATAGTCTCCATTAACCAATTACTAATTTCTTCTGATGAGCCTTCGGCGCTAAGCACTTTAATTTTACTGTCCTTATCTACCCTGATTGTTAATAAAATCGATGCTCTTCCATTCTTTTCGACATGCCTGCTGATATCTTCATCTAATAAAGAACGCTTGAGATCTTTTTTAATTTGTTTCGCCATTTGCTGGGTCACCTCTTTTTGAGTCAGGTTTGCGGCTTGGATATTACCATTGCCCATAAATAAAACCATTGCTGCTACTAAAAAAACTACTTTTTTCATGATTATAAGTTTTTGATGATGATTGATGTTTATTAATTACTCTACAAATGTATGGCGGCAATAACACAGGGCTGTCATTACGCTGTCACACCTTGTAAAAAGTTGTCATCAAAATGTCATCAAAAACTTATTTACCCCATCACCAACTTATAACCTACCCCATGAACAGTAAGGATAAGTGCGGGATTATCGGTATTTTCCTCTATTTTTTGTCGTAGTTTTAAAATAAAATTATCTATTGTACGGGTGGTAGGCTGAAAATCATAACCCCATACTGAATCCAGTAAGTTATCACGGCTTACGGTGCGGTTTTTATTGCGCCACAAGTGATGAAGAATCTCATGCTCTTTTAAGCTCAACTTGATAGGCTCAGAACCTTCATAGGCAGTGTAATTATTAAAATCGACCTTTAGCTTGCCTATAACGACTTGATCAGCGTCATTGCCCGAAAACTGTGTCGTCGATCTTCGGATAACCGCCTTGATACGTGCCGATAGTTCGCGCAGCGAAAAAGGTTTGGTGATATAATCATCGGCACCAGACTCCAGCCCAATAACCTTATCGAGCTCCTCACCTTTGGCCGATAGAAAAATAATGGGGGTTGGAACTTTGTTTTTGCGGGCTTTTTTGCACACATCAAAACCCGACAGCTTTGGGAGCATCACATCCAACAACACCAAATCGTATTTCAAAGTCAACATTCTGGATAAACCCTCTTCACCGTCCATTGCTATATCCACCTCGTAGCCTTCAAACTCCAAGTTATCTTTTAAGCCCATAACCATATCGGGCTCATCTTCCACTATTAAAATTTTTTCCATCCTATGTTATCTCACTATAATAATTAACAAAACCCTGATAGTCAATCTAGTTTTTAATGAACTCTCCCTCTGGAACTAATTATTTACTCCCAGGAAAGCGGTGATGCTGGTTTCAGATAGTTAAATAATTTAATACTCCTTTGCCCTTGGCAGGCACAATCTAAAAACACTTCCTTTTCCGGGTTCACTTTGAACAGTTATTGAGCCCCTGTGGGCATTGGTTATGTTTTTTACGATATTTAGACCCAAACCCGACCCTTTGGTATCTTGAGCCAAATTGCCCTCTGTAACCCTATAAAACTGGTCGAATATTAAGTTCTGTTCGTTCCGTTGAATTCCTATGCCATGATCCTTTACTTCTACCCAAATTTTATCACCCTCGGCACCTGTTCCAATCTCAACGTACTTTTGATCCTTACTATATTTTATGGCATTATCTATTAAGTTCACCAAAGCTTCATCAATAGCTTCTTTGTCGCCCCAAACTTGGGGTATTTTTTTGTCGATATGAAGCACAAATTCCACTTGGTTGGTTTGCATTTCATATTGATACCTAGCCACCACGTTACGAATAATTTCGTTTAAGTCGAAAGCATCAAAGGTAAATTTTCGTTTCCCGCTTTCCATTTTCGAAAAGTTCAGAATATTGTTTACTATACCTGATAAGCGCTTTGCTTCCCTGTAAATAATAAGATAGCAGCGCTGGAGCTTATCCTCTCCCCTCACCCGATTTAACTGTAAGCTTTCGGCATACATGCTAATCAAAGCCAAGGGTGTGCGTATTTCGTGCGATACGTTAGACACAAAATCGGCTTTTATTTTGGCCAGATGAAGCTGCTTACGAACATTGCGGTAAATTAGAATGGCGCCTAGTAACAATAATACGTCAACCGCTACCAGCAAACTTAAATTGTTTCGACTTCGCTTCTTTATCAAAGCTTCTGTAGTATTTCCTAAGGGTTTTAGGTAGATAGAATAATTGGGCAACTGCCACAATTTTTCATGAATATCATTATCGTTAAACTCGGTTGATTTATTATTGGCGTACAATACACTACCGTTCCGGCTGCTTTTAACGGCCATAGCCATATCCTGTTGTGCAGTGGATTGAATGCGCGGAGCAAGGATGTCTATCAAAAATTTTTCGGTATTAACTATCAGTGTACCTACCCATCTGTCGCCTTGACTGTTGAGTATAGCAAAAACAAAAACACTAGATTCTGGTTCTTTTGCTAAACTAAACGATATTACCTTTTGATAATTACTCTGTAAATAGGTGAACAAACGAGAGATACTATTTTGGCTAGCACTGCACGAGTCCAAAACCTGGGCAGCAATATCGCTTGTAACATTACCCAGCACTACTGGGTTACTCAATCCTGCTTTTTCCGAAAAAGCATAAAGTACAGCACCTTGAATTTGCGAGTTCCCTTCTATGAAATCAACTAACTCGGCATTTCCATCCTTCGTATCCTGCCATAGATAAGCCACTTTAGAAGCCCATTGCCCAACAACATCGTCGGCATACATATTCAACGACAAGATGACGGATTTTAACTGTCGCTCGTATATTGTTTCAAAGGCATCCTCCTGTTGATTAATCGAACTTAGCTGAAACACAGTAAGCAATGCAGAAGGCACCACAATAAGTAGCAGTACCATAGCAATTGGCTTTACAAATAGGTGTTTCATCCATTAAATTTTTTGATAATTAGGCAGGATAAATGTAGGGATAATTTAACAAAGATGTATACCGTGGTGGATATATTGGAGGTGTTTG
>JAGXIO010000113.1 GCA_024635555.1 Saccharicrinis sp. | reverse complement strand
TATTATGGCTTGCCATCCGAGAGCGGTCATTTCACATTTAAATCAATTAGGTATTGATGCGGGCAAAATCATTGACATCAGAAATAATAAAGCCGAAGATATTCTGGCATCCTGTAAAATCTCTTGCAAAGAGGACACAATTTCAGAGATTCATGAGAAAACGCTAAGTGAATTAGAAACATTACCCGTTTTCGAAGGCAGCGATGCCTGGTATCCGGTCATTGATAAAACACTTTGCACCAATTGTGGTAAATGCCACGATTTTTGCCTTTTTGGTGTTTATACAGTGGAAGACCAACAAGTATTGGTTTCGCAACCTCATCTTTGTAAAAACAACTGTCCTGCATGTGCCAGAATGTGTCCTACCAGAGCCATTATCTTCCCTAAATACGAAAAATCGCCCATAAATGGCGGCACTGAGATGGAAGAAGAGTTTACGGAAGAAGATAAAGAAGTCATGTACCAAAAGCGATTGCAATACCGTTTGCAGCAAAATCGCAATCGTTTTTCAATGCTTAAAAAAGACCAATAAATGACCTTTAAGGATTACATAGCAACCCTAAAAACTGCCATGCGGGTTCCTTTAGAGTGCGCGCCACGATTAATATGGAAGCTGGCCTACAATTTTGCATGGAGAAACCTGATTAATATGCATCGGTTCGAAAAGCGACAAGCTAAAGGCGAACCGTTCTTTCCCGCCTTTGTCATGGTATCTATAACGGAAACATGTAATTTGTCGTGTAGTGGATGTTGGGTTACGCCAGGTGGGAAAAAGGCGCTGACTCCTGAGCAATTGGATGGCATTATTACTGAAAGCAAAAAAAAGGGTTCTTACTTTTTTGGTATTCTGGGAGGCGAACCATTGTTGTATAAAGGTTTGTTTGAGATAATAGAAAAACATTCCGATTGCTATTTTCAACTTTTTACCAACGGCATGCTCATTACCGACGAGGTAGCCATGCGCTTAAAAAAGCTGGGAAATATAACACCGCTCATTAGTATTGAAGGATTAAAGGAAGAAAGCCAACAGAGAAGAGGCACAAACGATGTATATGATAAAACACTGGCTGGAGTTCGCGCTTGCAAAAAGGCCAAGCTAATGATTGGTGCAGCAGCGAGTATCTGCAAAAGCAATTACAACGATTTAGTTACTCGCGAACATATCGACAGATTGGCTAAAGAAGGCGTTCATTACCTATGGTATTATATTTATCGTCCGGTAGGTCCCAATCCAAATACCGGGAATGCGCTTTCTGAAGATGAAATTTATGAGTTGCGTAAGTTTATTGTAGAACAGCGTAAAAATGCGCCATTGCTTATTATTGACACCTATTGGGACGATAAGGGAAAAGCGCTTTGCCCTGCAGCTACCGGAATGAGCCACCATATATCGCCTGCTGGCGCTGTAGAATTCTGCCCTCCCATTCAAATGGCCAAAGAGTTTATTAATAAAGATGCTTCCAACCTAAGCAAGATATTTGAGCAATCGGAATTTTTATCTGATTTCAGAAAAATGACGGCATCAAGCTCAAGAGGATGTATATTATTGGAAGATCCTAGTGCTATGGTAGACTTTCTTTTGCAGCATAAGGCAATAGATTCTTCTACCCGAAATACGGTGTTGCAAGAATACAGAATGATGTTTCCGGTGCCAGGTCATCATCAACCAACAAAGGAAATTCCGGAACAGAATGTGTTTTATAAAATTATGAAAAAGAAATATTTCTTTGGATTTGGAGCATATGGTTAAAGGAAGGGACGATATGGAAACAACAACGTTTAAATACCTTGTTCCGCCTACGCATGAAGAAAGGACGCAACTTCGTAATACCATTAAACTTTTTGTATTTGACCGAAAGTTTAATCCTCCATTGTCAATGGATGGCTTATCTGGTTTGGCGAAGGAACTGATAAAAGATCACCATCTTAGTATCGACCTGAAAGGTTGGTTGATGGTGGAAATAAATAACGCCGTATGGCTTGATACGGTTGCTTCAATTCCCTTTGAGAAACGTCTTTTACTACTTCCTAAATGCCTGAGTAATTCTTCAAAATGCAAAGCGGATATCGATGAGTTAGGGCTTTTATGCAACTTGTGCCGTCAGTGTAATATACTAAATCTACAAACGCGTGCTGAGGAATTGGGAATGATGAGTATAGTGGCCGAAGGATTTACCTCGGTAATTGGTTTGGTTGAGAGTGGAATGATAAATGCCGTTATTGGTGTGAGTTGTTTGCATTCTTTGGAGAAAGCATTTCCTTTATTAATAAACAATGCAGTACCAGGCCTGGCTATTCCTTTAAATGAAGACGGATGTAAGGATACTACTGTTGATGAGGACTATGTTTATAAGCTTATCGAAATGCATTCGACACAGGAAGCCAACCTGTTGGATTACGACGGATTGAAATCTACCATCAAAAAATGGTTTCATAAAGACAATTTAAAAAATGTACTTTCTTCATCAGATGATCAAACATCACTAATTACCCGCGAATGGATGGGGGATGAAGGAAAACGCTGGCGCCCCTATTTGCTTACGGCTACCTACATGGCTCTAAGTGGGAAAAATGACATTCCCGAAAAAATTCAAAGGGCTGCCATTGCCATAGAATGCTTTCATAAAGCTTCACTGGTGCACGATGATATTGAAGATGATGATTTAATACGCTACGATAAAGAAACCGTTAATGCAACTTATGGTGTTCCTGTTGCCATTAACGTAGGTGATATGTATCTGGGCGAAGGTTACCGTTTACTCACTCAATGCGAACATATCGACTTAATTAAAGTGGCCGCTAATGCGCACATTGCACTTTGTAAAGGCCAGGGAATGGAATTAGAGTGGAGTCGTCATCCGCAAGCCTTAAGTATGGATTTTGTGCTCGACATATTTTGTCATAAAACGGTTCCGGCATTTGAAGTTTCGCTGCTAATGGGAGCTACTTGTTCGGGCAATGACGAAAAGCTACAGAAAACATTAAGCAGATACGCCAAATCACTGGGCATCGCCTACCAACTAAGAGATGATGTGGAGGATTTTGATGACGATAGTCCACTAAGCATTCGGCCTTCGGCTATTTTAGCCAAAGTATGCGAACTCAATCCAAAAGAAGCATTCGTAGATGCACTATTACATGCTGATGATTTAAAGGCGTTTTTGAATCAAGATAATCATAAAGATTTGTTGAATACTGCCCTCACTCAAGTACAAGCAATGGTAGAAGATTACCGAAAGCAAGCTCTTGATGTTATTGATGAGATATCAAACGTAGAGTTAAAGCGGTTGCTATTTCGGGTGACTAAAAAGATTTTGAAATAAGATGAAGCGAAGCATATCAGCTAAAATATTGGATGCACTCAAACACGGCAAAAATCAGCTGGGAAGTGAGGCTCTTATTCATCTCTCGGATTTTGTAAAATCGCAGAAGATGGATGATGAGTCTTTCATGAACAAGGCTGGAAAATCCGATTTGTATTATACCTTATTTGGTTGGATGTTGTGCTTGGTTTTGGATATTCAACTCAACACCTCTAAAATGGCAGATTACTTAAAACGTCAGACGGAGGATGAACTCGATTTAATTCATTATGCGGCTTACAAGCGCTGCCAGCTAATACTTTCCATGATAATGCGAGGAAAAGCCTTCACATGGCTTCGCTTGTTTTACGGCAAAAAAATAAAAGATTTGAAGGCCTTCAAAAACCTTCCTCACAACGACCAGGAGGCGCCTTACACGCAATTCATTTGGCTTTCGTTGTTAGAGGATACTGGAAATAAGGCACAAACGACTGCCATACAGACATTAGCCAAATATAAGACCCCAGGTGGTGGCTATCGCAATTTGATAAATGGACCAACCGCCACCACCAATGCTACCGTAGCCAGCTTGTCAGTATTTGGGCAAATCAATGGCTATCAAGAAAGTGAGGATTTAATTTATTTAAGAAACCTGCAAAAAGCAAGTGGAGGATTTGCTGCTGCAGAATCATCACCCATACCCGATTTACTATCTACGGCAACAGCCGTATTTCTGCTGCATTGTTATGTTCAAAAGCCCAACTATCCGGTGCTCGAATTTATTGAAGCACATTGGGCGGAAAAGGGCGGATTTTCAGCAACGCTGGCCGATGATAAAAGCGATGTGGAATATTGTTTTTATGGATTATTGGCTCTTGGTTGTGCCTAAAACAGAAGTATTTTCATAGATATGAGAGAACTAGATAACATGATCGATTTTGTTCGAGGGGAAATCTTAAAAAGACGCCCTGAAGATGGTAGTATATGGACAGGCCATTTGTCGTCCAGTGCTATTTCTACATCGGTATCGGTTTTCGCCTTATTTATGGATGATGCGCAAAAACATCAGGAAGTCATACAACGTGGGGTAGAATGGCTGAACAAAACCATGTTACCGGATGGCTCATGGGGAGATACGCCGGAAAGCCCAGCCAACATGACGGCCACGCTTCTGACCTTTGCTGCATTAAGTGCAACAGGCAAAGCACCGGAGGAAACAAAGCATTTTTTACAGCAAAGATTTAAGGGCACAAGCGATCAGCATATCATATCAGGAGTGTTGAATTATTATGGAAAAGATTTAACATTCTCTGCTCCAATATTAGTGATGTGTGCTTTGGCAGGTGTTATTTCATCATGGAAAGAGATTCCTCAGCTGCCTTTTGAAGTATCCGTATTCCCGCAAAAGTTATTTCGATTTTTCCGCTTACCTGTAGTAAGTTACGCCATTCCTGCTTTAATTGCAGTGGGCATTCTTCGCTACAAAAAAGGAAGAAAGAACATTATGCGTGAAACATTTATATCTAAATCTTTAATTGTATTAGAAAAGCTTCAGCCTGAAAATGGCGGTTTTTTGGAGGCTGCTCCTTTAACAGGCTTTGTGGCCATGTGTATGTGCGGTGCCGGATACAAAAATCATATGGCTACTCAACGAGGAATTGAGTTCTTAGTTAACACCGTACGTAAAGATGGATCATGGCCCATTGATACCAATCTGGCCAGTTGGGTTACCGTATTAAGTGTTCGTGCATTGGGCGATGAGGTTGTAAATCCTGAAGCTTTGGTAAATAATATAAAATCTAATGCCTTTACTCATAAGCACCCTTTCACAGGAGCTAAAGAAGGTGGATGGGGATGGACCAACCTGTCGGGTTCAGTACCCGATGCAGATGATACTGCCGGTGCATTGGTTGCATTGCACGCCCTTACAAAAGGTGAAATTTGTACTACAGTAGAAAAGGGCATTGAGTGGTTGCTCGATTTACAAAACAGTGATGGAGGCATGCCTACCTTTTGCAAAGGCTGGGGTAAACTACCTTTTGACAGAAGCAGTCCGGATATTAGCGCTCATTCTTTACTGGCATTTCAGCTTTGGATGAATGACTTAAATCCGGTGTTAAGGAGCAAGTGCGATAAAAGCATGCGCCGGATGCTTAAATGGATGCTTAAAGAGCAGGCTTCCGATGGTTCCTGGACCCCTTTATGGTTTGGCGATCAAGATGCAAAAGACGAACATGCTCCTGTTTACGGCACAGCTATCACGATTGAATACCTTTCGGGGATTCAATACCCATTAGCACAGCAGATGGCAGCTAAAGGTGTGGCTTATCTTATTTCAACACAAAACACAGATGGAGGATGGGGTGGTGCTGAAAATGTGCCTTCAAAAATAACATTTACAGCACGTGCTTTGAGTGCTTTATCATGCAGTAACACTGTAAAAGAAGACATATTAAATCAGGCTTTCGATTTTTTATTTTTAAAATATCAAAAAGGTGAGCTTTTGCAGTCAGAGGCCATAGGTCTTTACTTTTCTCGCTTATGGTATTCTGAAGAGATGTACAATATTACCTTTGTTTTAACAGCGCTTAAAAATTACAAAACAAAAATTAAACAGACAATAACCAATTAAAAATGACACAAATGAAAAATGGACTAACTGTATGCTTATTATTAGTTTCTATCCTACTCGGTGCTCAGGAAAACATTCAGTGGCGAGGAACTGATCGTACCGGAATTTACCACGAAGATGGCCTGCTTAAAAGTTGGCCTGCAGATGGCCCTGCTTTAAAATGGCATTTCGATGATCTGGGCGAGGGTCACTCTTCGGTGGCTATTGCCGACGACAAAATCTATTTAACCGGTTTAAAGGGTGACCAAGGGGTTTTGTATGTTATTGATTTAAATGGGAAATTAATTCTAAAAAAAGAATATGGACCCGAATGGTCCGAAAGCTACTCTGGGCCACGTGGTACCGCAACCATCGACAATGGTAAAATTTACCTGATAAGTGGTATGGGAGATGTTTACTGCTTCAACCAAAAAAATCTAGATCTTATCTGGACAAAGAACATGCTGAAGGAGTACAATGCTTCAAACATAAAATGGGGTATAAACGAGGCCCCACTCATTATTGGGGATAAGTTGATTGCTACTCCCGGAGGTGAGACCAACAATATGGTAGCACTCGATAAAAACACGGGTAAATTAATTTGGAATAGTCAAGGTGAAGGCGACCCTGCAGCTTATTGTTCTCCATTGTATATAGATGATCAGGAAATTCCTCAAATAGTGACAATTACGGGCAGTCATGTCATTGGGGTGGATGCCAAAACAGGCAAAAAACTATGGTCGTACGAAAAGGAAAATCGTTGGTCTGTTCATGCCAACACGCCTGTTTAT
>JAGXIO010000112.1 GCA_024635555.1 Saccharicrinis sp. | reverse complement strand
GGATAACATATATTTCCACCCGTTGGACCGCAAAAACTGCACCACCACTTTGTAGCGGGATAATAGGCTGCTTTAAGTTGCAAACATTTTGCTGGAAGCTTCGACTTTTTTGACTGCATAATACGTATGTTTTAATATCAATAAATAAATATTCCATGGATTATAATATCATGGATTGCAAATGTATTGATTTATTTCAAACCAAAAAATTTAGATGAAGGAAATTGTTCAATAAAATTGAGTATCGTATAATTCAAGCAAAGAATCTTAGACAATGTTGCAGTATCATAGCCTAATACACTGTTAATAAGCTAGATGAATATGAACATGCCTAAGAATTATGGTTTTGCGGCACAACGTATAAGTATTTTATCCTTTGTTCGACCAAGACACTGAAAAGTTGAGTGTTGATTTAATATTCAAAATTATTGTAGGGATGAAGTGCGAGATATAAAGGATAGAATTATGTTGGACGAAGGCGGCTTTATCTATGGGAACTTCAAGCAAAGCATTTGGGTTAAAACAGCCTTATGGCATACTACATCGGTTATTTTTTTGGCTTATTGCCATTATTCTGGTATATTTTGCTGCCAGACAAAAAAATTCCTAAATCAATACCACATTATATAAGCAGTAGCTCAGAAATGGGCTTTAGTTCAACATTAAGCACATATTACGGCTAAGGCCGTAAAACGATGCTTATGTGTTGGCTGCTGGTATCTTATTCAAAGCAATTATTATACGTCTCTACAATCATAGGAAGATCATTAATTGTATAAAAGTCAGACTTCACCATGTTTGTTACTTTAGTACAATCTCCAAGATGTCGACTAACAAATATTTTAAACTTTTCAGTTAAACCTTTACTTTCAAAATGGACTTTTGTTGCTACTGGTGATGCTGGTTTTGAACTGTCAGGTAAATTATATACTGAAATATTATTTTCCAATGGATTAATTACAAAATATGAATAACTCTTCTGTTTTTTCAGATAATAAAGAAATCTATTGTCAATCGGGACAGCATGCTGTTGTTTATTCATTATCTGCTAGTTATCAGTTTAACACAATCCAAAATTCGCTCAATCGAAGCACTGCTGTTCCCGAAAAAAATAGTTTTAGGGTCGGCAAAAAAAAGCGTTGGCAGACAGACAAGCTCTTTTGTAATTTTTGGCTGCGCATTGGCTTGTGCGAATTGCAAATGTGCTTGACTGTGTGGGCTGTTTATTCATATATATAATCTTTCTAGAACAAAATACCATCCGCATTAGAGGCATATATAACTTGTTTAATTGTTGGGGTGCTACCTTCAGATAATAACTTACCTATTTCACGAAAAATAGAACCATATTTTATGTTTTTCACGGTGCAAAGTTCTGCCACTTTATCAAATTCAGAGCTAACATTATTACCTCCATCTATTGCAGAATTGTATTTTTTCACAATAAAATCGATGCTATTTTTTAAAGTAAGACTCTGCGAATCAATTCTATCAAAGAATTCTGGATGTTTTATACGAAATTGATTTGTTATTTTTTTCTCAAAATTGAGATCCTTTTCATTTAAATCCTCTTTGTTTTGAATAGATGAAACGATTTTAGATAGGTATCGATTATCTGTTTCTTCAATAAAGTCTTTTTGTTTCTGCATTGATTTATAATAATCAACACCATTCGAAAAGACTTGAACATTCTCTTGAATTGAATTAAAGTTTACATCTATTTGTTTTAAAGATTTTCCTTTTCTCTTTTTTAGTTCAACTTTATCAATTCCATATTTCGCAATAATATGTAAGGTACTTGAATCATTTACAAATTCAGTGATTTCAGGGCACTGTTTGATTGCCTTCCATAACTCTTCTTTTTTTGAATATTCACCATAATCGTCACTTTGGGAGTATTTCTTGATCAATTCATTGACAAGAATTAAAAGTGAAGTAAGATATTCCTCAAGATCAGCTTCAAGTTTTTCGTTTATCCATATCTTCAATAAATCGAATGATTTTACATTTTTAGTCCCATCCATCAGGTTATACAGCACAGAAATTGTATACGGAACAACTGCAGACCTTAGCTGTCCCATAGAATTACTTCCTGCTCCATAAATCTTCTCTAAGCTTCTAAATAGAATTATTTTCGCAATTAGTTCTTCATAGAAATCTCTGTTTACAACTAATGGCTTTTTAAAGTCACCCTCTCCTGTTAGTTCTTCTATAAAATATCGGAATATTTTTTCTCCTCCCTTTTTAACTATATGTGGTTGGTCTCCCCATGCACAATAATATTTAGCCATTAATTCTTTCGAGAATCTTCTATCGTTTGGAAATTCCTTCTGTAGTCGACTTTTATTATTTCCAGCTATTCGCATTTTTGTATTAAACTCACCTTTAGCTCTTTCAAAAAACCATTTCTGCCCAGAAGGAGTGAGCACACTTTCGCTAAGAGATTTGATTCTAACAAGTTGTGGGTTTCTTGAACGAAGATCAACCTTAGATACCCTGGATTGAGCATTCGAGAAGGTGCTGATATTGGAAATTAATTCTTCAAGTTCCTCATCAGTTGTTTTCTTGGCAACATTTATTTTTGCCATTACCTTAACCTTACTAATGTCGAAGCCATCTTTATGGGTAAAATATATTGTTGCAGTAGTCTGACCACCATTTACAATTTGAAAATCAGTTAATGATTGTATCTTAATATGATCTGCCGCTTGGGAAATCGTAGCTTTTGTAGCAGTAATAGTCAAACCGTTATTGTAGGCCACAAATTTTTCAGGCTCTTTCCTAATAGTTTCTCTAATACCCTTATTTACTCCTTTAAACTGCAAGAATGATCGAACATTTTTTTCAAGAAGGCGTGTGCTGAAATCTCTATATAGCCCAGCAATCATTGGAGCTGGAAGCACACATAAATATGACTCAAAATTAGTTTCATCTGCTGCTTTAATAGCATGTAAAGGTGCGTTAAACATTTTTTCAAAGTCAACAATTAAGGCCTCCCGGTTGCCTTGCGAAATAATAACATTGTATAAAAAATTTAAGTCTATTAGTCTCTTTTTCACCAACCAAGTCTTATTAGCTTTTTCTCGCCCTTTCGTATAGGAAATGTTCAACTCTTCATCATCGAATTCAATTCTTTTGGGTTGAGTTGTTGCTCCTTGTAATGAAACAGTAGCAACTGTTGATATTAGGAATATCTCAATGACATCGAATTGCTCTGCACCCTCTTTACATGAAATCTGAGAGATCAATGGTTGTGCAGGACTAGAATCTTGTATTGAATCATTTAAATGACCCTTCCTAGCTTTATTTACAAAAGTAGAACACCTTTTAAATTGACTTTCAAAATACGACTTTCTTGATACTTGAAGTTGATCTTGACTTACTGTAAGATCATACGATTGTTCATCAATAATAAACAACTGTAGTCTTTCGCCAGACTCATTAACACAATATGCATTTACTTTAATTTTTTCAGCAGTATTCTTCAGGTATGCATTATTGAAATCTTCAGAATCGATAAGTTTTGCATCAAGCATAGAAGGTAATACTTGCGATAGTAGAAGTGATTCTTGTATAAATCCTTCATCATCTTTTGATTGATCCAACAACTCATTCCTGTATTGTAAAAATTCATCAATTATCATAGTGCTATTTTTTTTCTTTGATAAGAAACTGATCTAATTTTGTAACTCTTAATTTATAGCTAAGTGAAGAAATCTCATCATATATATCAGATTTTGAAAGTTTTGGAAAATCATTAAGTGTACAATCATAATGCTTTACACTTACTGTATCATACCTGTAGTTGTTATACTCTTTAACATTTTCAGTAGTGAGTCCTACCTGGCTTAATGCTTTATAGAAAATAGTTACATCTCCATTATTAATCCTAATCTCGTCAATCACTTGTTCAACTAGGTCGTGAAGAGATCTACCATTTGCTAAATCTTGAATAACAGTCACAATAACTAACTCTAATCCTTTATCGAATTCTACTTCTAATTGATATTCACTTGAAATCTTGACAAAAGGTTTTGATTTTGTTCTTGTTTTAACTTCAAAATTCATTGAGTCAAAAACAAAATCATTTGAAGTTCCGTAAGGCCCTTGCCAAGATTCAAGAGCTGCATTTATGGTTTCATCGTTAATCGCACTTATAAAACTGTTTAATACAATTAATTCTCCTATTAATCCAATTACCTGATCAATACTTAGCTTGTTTGAAAAACAATCTTCGAAAAAATCAGACCATTTATAATATGTCCGAATTAGTTCATTTGCTGCTTTATTAGAATCGTGTAACTCAAAAAGTTTTGAGTACAAGGACAGAATCAAGTCATTAAAGAGATCTACGTAGTTCGAGTCTTTTAAATTAATGACAATAACGTTTTTATCACTTATGTATGAAAGCATAAGTTTATCCTTATCTAATGGCTTCAAATTGATATCCGTACCAGTAGGTAGGTACAATAAGAGACATCGATTACCATCAGAATCCGTAGCAATAAATAGATCAGGAATACAATCAGGAGTTATCCTAAGTGCCATGTAACCTTTATTATCTTTAAATTTATGGATGTCAATCCATTTTGATTGCAACGTTTCTAAGTCCATTAAACTTCATTTAAATCTTGAACACTCTCTCTTTCATCTTCCCCCTCTAACTCATCATCTTTATCAATCTCATCAGTTTCAAGGTTATAATCACCTTGCATATATATTTCTCCAGGATCATCTGCCATTGGTGGAAATTCTAACGCATAACCGACGAGAGGGATGCTCGTATCAATATCATTATCTGATACATATTCTTTAAAACGTTCAATAGTTTCTTGAGTAATACTACTTCTTCCTGTTGTTTTTTCATTAAATGAGTATTGAGAGTCAAAAAGATAAATAATCAGTAACCCTTTATTTGGCTTAAACATTTGTCGATAATAACGCTCTGGAATTGTTTTGTATTTTGACTTGGCAAGATTAAGTGCATCTTCTTTATTTAACGAGGAATCCTTTTTCTGAGCATCGACTGCTTTAAAATTGTAGAACGCCTCTTTTGCATCAGTTTTTTCAGATTCCGTTAAAAAAATGGCAACATCTTCATTAGATGAAAGTATGTTGGCACTTTTACCACTCGCTCGGAATAACTTTCCATTTATGAATTTTGTAATATCATCAGGCTTAGTAGGACCTGACCTTTTTGCCAATTCAACGTTATCTATACCTAAAGTAGGACTAAGACCTATTGAACTAGCTGATATTCCAGGCTTTGATGAACCCGTTATTTTTAGAGCAATCGTCCAATCATTAAGGTATCCTTTCTGATTACATAACTCGATAAACCGACTCATGTACTCAGAATCTTTTTTATTAAAATTGTTTGGCTGGTTTTTCAGAATATTTATGACCTCCTCTGCATTAGTGTTATAGGTAATCATATCTTTAAGCTTAGGAGTAGGTTTTAGTTTGGGGGCAATATTGTTTTTAAAGTTTGCCCAGATATCACTAATACTTTGTTTATCTACCTTTAACAAGGTTGACATTTCAAGTTGATCTTGGTATGACCACCTAACTTCAAAAGCATTTTTAAGGATCGAGGGTCTTGTTATTTTAAGCGTTCCAGGATGTTTTTTAACTCTCAAAACAAAGTTCTCAGGCGTTTTTCCTTGTTCCTCCATTTTGATGAATTCTGTTTCCAACTCTTCAATACATCTTGTTGTTGAATGAAATTTATCAAGAGAATCTTGAGTGGTAAATATTTTACAACAATCTAAATAACCTGGGCGGTAACCAAACCAGCGTCCCATTTGAAGTAATGCATCAGAATAATTAGTAACTCGTGTAAAGTAATTAATTGTAAGCCCTTCAAGTGTGAATCCTCTTGAAAGACGATTTCCTCCAATGGCAATGATTTTTTTAGGGGAGTTTTTAGGATATTCTAAAGAATCATTAGTAAAACTATTAATTGCTTTGACTTCAATGCCACTAATTGCAGCATCCCAATGATTTTTTAACGAATCAAAGACAATAGGAGACATAAACTCATCTTCATATCCTTTAGGGAGGTATTTGTCAATATTTTCAACAATATGAGCAAAGCCATAAGTACTATACCATAGAATTTCTAATTCCTTATATATAGAATTAACAGCTGAAGGTTTCTCATTATCAATTCGGGAGCAAAGTTCTCTTACATAGTCTTCAATTAATTTTTTAGTTCTATTTTGCCAGAATGTAAATCGTGATATATGGACAAGCATTGTATTGTGTTGCTGAAAAAAATCAGAATTTATCATTTTGGGGATTCTGCTTTCTCGAATAGCAAGAGATATAAAAAAACACTTTACAGCTTTCTTTAATGACTCAGGTAGTGCTTTAGGGAACTCATCTTCTTTTCTTGGTGCCCGTGTTTCCTTTCTATATTCTGAATGAGAGTAAAAGCCTAGATAACCAGAAGTTAGGTATGTTTCATCCCATTCGTCTTTAGTAATATTTTCAACCCCTACCTCTTCACCATCTTCATTTAGATACAAACGAGAAGGAAACTCTTTTATGTAGTCATCGACAACTGGTGCAATTAAAGGGATTTTTTCATTTTCATCAGATAAGTTATCAATTTCACCAATGGTCTCAAATATCTGCTTTGCTCCGACGTAATTTGACGGAGGATCAAGCAGTTCAATAAAATCATCTGGAAAGATATTATTTACCCTTTTGAGTTGTTTTTCAATTTCCTCACCTTTGAACTTATATTTTATTTCCCAATTATTCTCAGGGTATTCATTTCTATCTTGAAGAACATTTGCAAATGGAGTTGCCGTATAACCCAAATAAGATTTTACATGAAACATTTCGAGAATAGCCCGTATATGGCCATTCGTTTTACTGGCATATTCACGCCCTTTGGCTCCTAAATTATTCAAAGAAGCATTATCAGCTTCATCGTCAAGAATAAGTAAAGGAATATTATGCTTACTCTTTCCTTCTTCAAGTGAGTTATGCAACCAGATTATCAGGTTTTTCAAAACACTGACATTTTTCTTACAAACTAAAACATATTTATCATTTAGTGTATGGTCTAATTCCTCAACAGCCTTGCTAAAATCTTTCTGTTCTGATGTAAGTGTTTTTACTTGAATAACTTTGGAGTTACCAGAAACACCAAATCTTTCTATTTTTCCTACTCCTTTTGCTCCACTTGTTTCCCCAGAATCAATTTTGCCTTCGCCTATTACATCATTTTCTATTCTTTTCTGAGTTTGACTTCTTAAATCTTCCATTATTCCAGAAAGAACAATGATTAAAACATAACCGGAATCTATAGCTCGGTTAATAACAGCATTAAAGTTGCCAGTTTTTCCAGACTGTACAGCTCCAACAACTAATCCTTTATTATAGATAGCTGTTTTTGATTTAGGATCAGCCATCTTCTTTAAAATGGACAAACTGGACCTTTCTGTTTCAGTCACTACTTTTTCAGATCTGCCACCATTAAGTAAGCTTTTAAAATATCGGTCAGAGTAATCCCAGCTGATTCTTTTTTCCCTATTTTCTGTCAACCAGGTTTGGTAACCTTTTTTAGTTAATGAATGACTAATACCGGGGTCAATGGGATTGTTGGATAAAAATTGTTTCTTTGCCGTTTCAAAGTAATTAAGCAGGGTGCTATCATCAACTTCCTGTAGTCCAAGGCTTTCTGCAGCAATAGAAACTTTGTCTTTTATCTGGCTAAATAAATTATCAACAAACTTTTTATCAGCATTAGCGTTCGCAACCTCAATTTTAATTCGTTGTTTGAATAAGTCTATATGATTCATTAGTCGTTTTTATAAAAGTTCTTTAATTTGCTCAGGAAGAGTTGTATATATAAAACCCAAATGAGGCATGACAGTATCTTTAATAACTGATTTAGTCCAGCCATCTTTTAGCAATGCTTCAATATTCATTTTAAGGTCATCAATACTCAAACCATCGTTCTCTTCAATTCCTGAAAATTCTTTCTCTTCATGAACATGTCTAATATTGTTTACACGAGTATTTATCATTCGAAGCAATAAATTCAATTTTGATATTTGTTCCTTATTCAATTCAGAATGCAATGCCTTTATAAGGGGAAAATTTCGATTTAATTCAAGTAAAGAACCTTTATTGGAAGAGTTTCTCTCAAATAGCTGGAAGTTTTCAGTTGACTTTTGTCCTGAAAATTTTCGAATCCCTCTATTGTAAAATTCTCTTTCAGCTTCGTATTTTAAATCTTCAATATAAGATTCAAATGCATTTCGTAATTCATGAGGTACAACGATTTGTGATTTTGCAACATTTAAATGAAGTAAGTGGTCTACACTGTTTCCTACTTCTACCCTAAGTCTTGCTAATTGTAATCTAGGTGCTTTTTTAATTATCCCATTCCATCCACCAAATAGGATAATCCTATCTGCACGGTATATATATAAACCTTCCATATCCATCAGACCACGATGTTTTGTTGTCCAATTATTAAGTCCACTCTGACTTTCTTTCATTGCTCTTGAAGGGAGAACGAAACCTTCAATTTTAATTACATCATTTTCAAAAGGTCTTTGTCTTGGCTCAATCTGTCTAAAGTCTTTTTCGTTTTCAGGAAATGGATTAAATGGTATAACGTGTGTATTATTAATTCGTATTTTTAATGGGGCATTGTCCTTTTCCATAAACCTGTGAAATACTAAAGCCAAATAATCATTTGTTACTTCAGTTATTTCTTTTTGTAAGGCACGTTTTCTATTTGAGTCTGATAAATAGTTTTCAAACTTATATAAACCACTCCAAATTACTATCGTACTGGCACTGAAGTCTTGAAATTGTTTATTGTATTCTATTGAAAGCGTTTGATATTGCGTTATTAATTCATCAATCTCATTAGGGCTATTCACAATAATTTTCCAACCATTTTCTTTTAAAAAATCAACATCCCATGTTCTTCCTGAATATTGAGATGATCCTTTTTTTCTAGACAAGACGGTAAACTTACGAGTTTGAGAAAATGAAGCTGTTTTCATACCTAAACCAAATCGACCTAAGTCAATGGGGGTTCTACTTTGTTCCGGAGAACAACTTGGAAACCGCATATTAAGACTAAGCTCCTCTTCTGTCATTCCATCACCATTATCCGATAAAAACAAACGAAATGGTTCAGATTCAAAATCAATTAGAACTTCAATCCTAGAAGCGTTTGCAGATATTGAGTTATCCATAAGGTCAGCAAGCGATGTTTCCAAACTATAGCCTTGCTCTGCAATCGACTTAATTAGATATTCTGGATTAGGATTAGCATCTTCAAATGCAATATTCTGGTTATTAATCATTATTACTTTGGTTAAAAATATCCTGTACTATTTTACTTATTTGCATTGCCAAATATGGGGGGACGGCATTGCCTACTTGATGATATTGATGTGTTCTACTTCCGCAGAAATAATAATTATCGGGGAACGTTTGGACACGAGCAGCTTCACGTACAGTCATACTTCTACATTGAGCAGGATCATAGTGAATAAAATAGTGACCGTCTTTAGAAATATGGCTTGTAATGGTTGTTGCGGCTTGGTCAGGTTTCTGCGTCCTAAATCTGTCGGCAAATTTATCTCCCTTCTTCGCATTTTTATGTAATGGAAGTAACCATTCTGGGTAATCTTTTAACCTTGGAAATTCACCATGAGTTCTTAAATAAAGAGATGAAAAAAGATACCTTCCTAAATCTTCTTTTAAGTGTGTACGACTTTCATGGTTTATTACACCATTTAATCGCTTGTCTTGGTACCAGTTCTCAAAAAGTGGATTATCTTTTTCTAAAAGAGTACACGCCATAAAGTTTGCCCCCTGATTATTGGAATCTATAAGAATATCCTCTTCTTTTATTAGCTCTTTAGTTAATAGAGTTCTGTACTTTTTTATCGAATTAGACCAATTAGGATAATTGTTCTCAATTGCTTTATATATATGATTACCTTTTTCATTTGTCCCTATTATTTCTCTACCAATTCCACTACGTATTTTAGGTAAAGCATCAATAACGTGCTTTAATTTTGTTTCATATTGCTTTTTTTTAAGGATAGTTCTATTTGCAGATGAGATATCACTTCTTATACCTAATAATATAACACGGTGCCTTCTTTGTGGAATACCATATTCCTCAGTTCGGATTAAAAAATCTTTATCATCTTTATATATCGGAAAATTATCAGAATCAAATCCGTCAGGTTCTTTTACAAAGGAAAATACCCTATACTTAGGGGAATTATATTTTGGAAAAACATTACTTGGATTTCTTAAGTCATCTTTTATCAAATCGAAAACCTTATGTCCATCAACACTAGCAGACAATAATCCTTTTACATTTTCCATAACGAAAACAGTCGGGTGGTGCTTTGCAATTATTCGTAAATATTCTTTGTATAGATGAACCCGGTGATCCTTAGTGGAAATCCCTTGATTTCTAGCTCTACCCACAAGAGAATATGCTTGGCATGGGGGCCCTCCAATTAATAGGAATTCTTTGTTTTCCGGCAGCGCATCAGAGATTCGTTGATCTATTTCATTATTTTTATCAATTATTTCTTCATTAGTATATCCACCTTTTTTAATATTGTTTTTATCAAATTCTACTGGATAAGGTAATTCACAATGCCAAGCTTCTTTCTCCGCATTTTCCCATTGTTTTCTAAATGTTGTCTTAATATCCTGTAAAGCATTTTCTTGTTCAACAGTTTTATTAGCCTTTATATATTTGTAATATAACTCAGGAACTTCTTCTTTTTTGAATTGACGATAAAAGCTTCGTAATCTTAATGTTTTATGCGCATTCTCATCTTTTTCAATAGATAATTTTATTTCAAATATTCGATCCCCATTTTTGCCTTGTATTGAAGAGAATCCTTCTCCCAAGCCACCTGGTCCTGCGAACAAATCTATTATAGGTATTCTATTCATGTAAACAAATTAAATATTTTATCAACGTATTCGGTTTTTCTTCAAAAATAATTTTCAAGCCACACTGCCAAATTACTAAAAAAATATCAGCTAATAATTTTGAACATTCTGGTCTCTATATCAAACACACCTGACATAGTATGCGCTTTTGTGCGTTGGCGAAAAATAGCTCTTTTGCAAACTTTGGTTTACGCCTTGTGCGATTTGCAAATGTGCTGTTTGGGGCTGGCTCTTTTTTTGCCACAACTTTTCAACAACCTCATAACTTGCCGATATTTCAATAATGCTATACATTAATAGTCTATATTACAGCTAATTGGTTTAATAAGTGCATATCTACTTATGTTAAGGTTATAAATATAGCGTTTCTTTTTAAAGAAGATATAATTATGGTAGGAATTTTAATTGCTTGATAAAGCCAAATTGAAAGTAGTAAATGTGGTTAGTTACATAGGCATGTAGAAACAAAACCAAAGAATCACTTTGATTTGAAAAGGTGCATTTAATTCATCATTACTACTAATTACTGGCTTACCCAATCTATTCCTTTTTTAAGCCATTGAAGCGTATCTTGCTCTGGTGAGTTTTCTTTGGGTTTAAAGTCGTATTCCCACTGGGCTATGGGCGGCATGCTTACCAATATAGATTCTGTATTGCCGTTGGATTCCAAGCCAAACCTTGTTCCCCTGTCGTATATTAAGTTATACTCTACATAACGGCTTCTGCGTATGTTTTGCCATTTTTTGTTCGATTCATCAAAGGCAGCATGGCGTTTTTTGTCCATGATGGCACAATATATTTGTGGGTATGCTTTGGCCAGCTCCACGGTAAATTCTAAAAACTTCTCAAATGCTTCCTCCCCATCCGTTTCTACACGATCGAAGAAGATACCTCCTACCCCACGGGTTTCGTTGCGATGCGGAATAAAAAAGTAATCATCGGCCCAAGTTTTATAATGCGGATAATAGCTTGTGTCGTAATTGTCGCAGATATTGCGCAGTGTTTGATGAAACCATGCTGCTTCTGTTTTATCAATGTAATGAGGTGTGAGGTCTATTCCGCCACCAAACCAGCATACCCCGTTGTCGAGCTCAAAAAAGCGCACGTTCATATGTATGATGGGCATAAAAGGGTTGTGGGGATGGATAATAGAAGATATGCCGGTAGCTGAATATCTATTGGCTTTAGTGCCCAATATGGCTTCCATCTTATCCGAAAAATCAGCCTCCACATGCGAAAAGTTAAGCCCTGCCTTTTCAATTACATTTCCGTTGCGCATCACGCAGGTTAAACCCGAACCAATATCCTTTGTCCACGGTATTTGCTCAAACACAGCTTTTCCGTCGCCTTGTTCTAACTGGCGGCACATATCCTGTTGTAGTTTCTGATAGAGAGAGGCTATTTTTTGGGTATGGAGCATGATTTTTAGACTAGGAGATTATGAGATAAGAGACTTTCAGATTAAAGATTTGAAGATTAAAGTTTCGCCCATTAGGTGTTAGGGGTTAGGTGTTAGCTCCCGAAGAATTTAAATTTTAGGCATCGGGATATCGCTTCACTCTATATCAGCTACCTTCTTCTTTTTCCGTACAAAACGGCCAAAGGTCTTTTTTTGGAAATTATAAAAAAATGTAAACTGACCGAATAGCGCCCCAATTACCAAAAGTAAAACCTGATACGATGGTACAATGGCCAACACGTACATAGGTATTTTTATCCAGAGCGACGTGTCGGCATCGATGCCTAGAAAAGCGAAGATGTATTTTCTAACGTACACAGCGGCACTTCCGGTAACCGAAAACACAATCAGGATAATAACTACCTGAAAGTTTGATTTTATTCCCCAACGTGTTTTTAGTTTTTTAAGCATAGGTGTTATCCACTAAATTATTTATATTTTTTGTAATTGCTGCGCAATTCTTTTTTCATCCGCGAATTTCACGAATTAAACGAATTAAAAACTTTTTTGTTAATTATTCAAGTGATTTGTGTGATCCCATGTTCAAAGGGCAAGCTGTGGTTAATCTATTTTATCGTTTCCAATCGGTTTGTTTAATCCAATCGGCCAGAAACTTAGCGTTTTCATAAGGTACATCGGGTAAAAAGCCGTGGCCAAGGTTTATTATCCAGTTATGGTTTTTACTACCAAAGTCGATGTAGGTATTGAGTGTTTTTTCAATGGTGGCTTGGTCGGCATACAACAACCTGGGGTCGATATTACCTTGCAGACCGATGTTGGGATTCACCATTTTACGGGCCACATCCAAAGGTGTTTGCCAGTCGATACTGAGGTAATCGCACATATCGGGTGTAACCTGGGCAATTCCTGTTCCTAAATCTTTAGGGAAATAAATAAATGGAATATTCTCCTCACGCACTGCTGCTGCAATTTTTTTTACGGCCGGAAAAAACAATTCTTTATACAATTCAAAAGGAATAAGCCCGGCATGTGTTTCGAAAAGCTGGAAGACTTTTACGCCATGCTTTATTTGATTTTTGGCATAAATAATAGATAATTCGGTGATGGCGTCCACCAACTTTTTAATGGTTTCTTTATGCTGATAGATATATTTGATGGCCTTGGGAAAATCTTTGCTACGACCAATGCCTTCGAGCATATAGCACAATACGGTTAAGGGTGCTCCACAGAAGCCTATCAGCGGAATATGGTTGGGCTTGGTTGCCACCACCTGTTTGATTACCTCATAAATATAATTCAGCTTTTCGGGGTCGGGATGCAGGGCCTGCAAGGGATTGTCACGCTCTATGAGTGGCACATCAAATTCCGGTCCACGGTCGGTGAAGTCGAGCCCCATACCCATGGCATAAGGAATCACCAGTATATCGGAAAAAAGAATGGCGGCATCTACACCCAGATCGTCCACAGGAAGCAGTGTAACCTGAGCCCCCATCTCGGGGTTTTGCATCATCTCCCAAAAGGAATGCTTTTCCTTTAATTTTAAATACGATGGCAGCACCCGGCCAGCCTGACGCATAAACCAAAATGGCGGTCGTTCGGTTTTTTCTCCGGCCAGTGTTTGAAGTAATATAGAGTTGTTCATTTTGTTAGTATAAAGAGTCAAGATCGTTAGATCGATAGGTTATTAGGTTGATAGGTCGTTGAGGGATGAAATGTGCCATGTTCCGACGCAATGTTGTTGCATATATGTAACTAAAACTGTGGTGCGTCGGATTTACTTGACGTTCTTTCCCCGGGTTGAAACCCGGGGTTATTCATATTTTACCCCTCCAGGGTATTTTCGCAGCTAAAATACGATTAACTATTAACTGTTAACTGTTAACTGTCTCAGCGCTTTGCGACTCTCGTCTATTGTTTTTTGTAAATCTTCGGTTGAATGTGAAATGGAAACAAAGCTAGCTTCAAACTGCGATGGCGCACTGTAAATACCTCCCTCTAAACCCAAACTAAAGTATTTGGCAAACAGCTGGGTATCACATTTCATTACATCCGCAAAAGTATTTACTTCTTTTTCTTTGGTGAAAAATAGGGTAAACATGGCTCCTACCCTATTGATAACACCCGGAAAGTTTAGTTCGTCCAAGTTTTTTTGTAGTCCGGCAGCTAAAAAGGCGGACTTTTCTTCGAGCTCCTCATAAAAACCTTCCGTTGTATTCAGCAGTCTTAATGTAGTATGTCCGGCAGCCATGGCCATAGGATTCCCGGATAGCGTTCCGGCCTGATAAACTGGGCCGTTGGGTGCGAGCATATCCATAATTTCTTTTTTACCGCCATAGGCACCCACGGGCAGTCCACCACCAATTATCTTACCCAAAGTGGTCAAATCGGGCGTTATGCCTAATAATTCCTGTGCTCCGCCTTTGGCCACTCTGAATCCGGTCATCACCTCATCAAAAATCAATAAGGCGCCATGGTCGGTACAGGCTTTTCTGAGACCTTTTATGAAGTGATCGGTAGGTTTTATCACGCCCATATTTCCGGTAACGGGTTCCAAAATAATGGCAGCCACCTGGTTTTTATGATCTTTCAATAAGCTTAGCACCGAATCCAAATCGTTATAGGTGGCAGTCAGTGTATCGCTGGCCGTTCCTTTGGTAACACCGGGTGAGTTGGGTGTGCCGAAAGTCAGCGCTCCGGAGCCGGCTTTAATCAGAAAGCTATCGCCATGTCCGTGGTAACACCCCTCGAACTTGATAACAAGGTCGCGCTTGGTATATCCACGTGCCAGTCGCAGGGCACTCATGGTAGCTTCCGTACCTGAATTTACCATGCGGACGCTTTGGATGGAAGGCATCATCTCGCAAATCAGTTCCGCCATCTCTGTTTCCATCAATGTTGGCGCGCCATAGCTGGTTCCGTTTTCGGCCGTACGGTGTAAGGCTTCCACCACATTTGGATGAGCATGACCAAGTATCATGGGTCCCCAAGAACCTACATAATCGATATACTCATTGTTATCGATATCGGTAATTTTAGATCCTTTAGCTTTTTGGATAAACAATGGGTTTCCACCCACGGAATTAAATGCCCTAACCGGCGAATTAACCCCTCCGGGTATATGTTTTATGGCTTCTTTAAAAGCCGCTATGCTTTTTTGTGTGTTCATAATTTTTGAGATTTTATTTTGAGATAAGAGACTTTGAGATAAGAGACTTTGAGATAAGAGATTCTGAGATAAGAGATTTTGAGATTAGAGATTTTGAGATTAGAGATGTTATAGAAGTCTATTAGTCTTTTCCCGCAATTCTGCGGGACAGGTGTCTAATTGTCTATCATCTAACTGTCTATAAATCTATTTTAACAACCCCATCACATCCTGCGTGTGGTACGAAATAATCATATCGGCACCGGCACGTTTTATGGAGGTCAGTATTTCCATGGTCATTCTTTCTTCATCAATCCAACCGTTTGCAGCGGCTGCTTTAACCATTGAAAACTCACCGCTCACGTTATAAGCACAAACGGGCATGTTAAATTCAGTTTTCACCCTATGTATAATATCCAGATAACTGAGGGCGGGTTTCACCATCACAATATCGGCTCCCTCAATGATGTCTTGCTGCACCTCGCGCATAGCCTCATTGCTGTTGGCCGGATCCATCTGGTAGGTTGCTCTGTTGCCAAATTGGGGTGCACTTTCGGCTGCATCGCGAAAAGGGCCATAAAAAGCCGAGGCATATTTGGCCGAATAGGCCATGATAGGCATGTGGGGAAATTTATTATCATCCAAAGCTTTGCGAATAAAACCCACACGTCCGTCCATCATATCGCTGGGGGCAATCATATCAACACCGGCTTGCGCCAGCGAAACCGACTGTTTGCCCAAAGTTATCAAAGTAGAATCATTATCCACATCGCCATCTATTATTGTTCCGCAATGACCGTGCGTTGTATATTCGCAGTTACACACATCGGCTATAACAAAAAGATTGGGTACGGCTTTTTTAATGGCACGGGTTGCTTGCTGCACTATTCCGTTCTCTTGGCACGCCACCAATCCATGCTCATCCTTGTGCTCAGGAATGCCAAACAACAAAACCGACTGTACTCCTAAACCATAAAGCTCCTTGCACTTTTCCACCAATAAATCAACCGACAGCTGATAATTACCCGGCATAGATTTAATAGGATTCTGCACCCCAGTTCCGGGCCGCACAAACAAGGGCATAATTAAATCATCTTTGGTCAGGCGGGTTTCTCTGATCATATTACGCGTCACCTCATTTTGACGCAATCGTCGAAGTCGTGTTATTGGAAAAGCCATAGTTTTTTTAGATTAATAGATAAGAGATTAATAGATCAATAGATAAGTAGATCAATAGATTGTTAGTTAGAGATTACTCTTCAATAATAAATTCTCATCCCTATAATAACTTACGATAGCCTGGAAAATACCTTCCGATGTTGGCTCATTGGCCACTGCCAAGGGTGTTATGCCTTGCTTTTCTACAGCCAATGCCGTGGTATGTCCGATGCACACCGTTTTTAATTCCTTTGATTCAACCATGGCATATAAATTATTAAAAGCCGACGGGCTTGCCAGTATTATCATATCATAATCTCCCTGTTTTATTTTTTGGATCAGATGATTGTCGATCTCATCGGGCACCGTATTTTTATACAAGTTTACACGCGTTACCTCAGCAACCTCGCTTACCCGCTTTGTCAATTTATTTGGCGATAAGGTTCCTGTTGCCCATATTACCTTGGCATTTTTTCCGTTGAGATAAGTAACAAACCTATCCGCAAACTCGCTCCCTGTTTTTGCTTTGGCATCAAACGCAATGGGCAAGCCATAACTCCTAATGAGTTCGGAAGTTTTATATCCGATAGAAACAATTTTTAATGCACCAATCATATCCTGAAAAAAGCCAATTCTGTTCATTTTTTCATAAAAAAACTGGAAACCATATACACTGGTAAAGGCAATGTGCGAGTAATTTTTATACCCATTCAACAATTCACATTCTTCGTCATCACATTCTACCTTTGAGAGTTCAATCATAGGTAATTCCATCAACTGCGCTCCATATCCGCAGAGTATTTTGGCCAAATCGGTCGATTTACCATGAGGCCGGGTTGTGATAAAGCACTTGCCGTTTAAAATTACTCCGGTATTTTTTCTGCTCACTTTAAGCATTGTTGCGTACTTCGTTTAATATTTCGTTTGCACCCCGTTCGATGAGTATTTGCGCCAAATCCTCTCCCAGCTCTCTGGCTTTTACGTTAGGACCACTCATGCATTGTTTCAAGTAATTTGTTCCGTCCAGCGACGATACAAAACCCGTTAACATGATAATACCATTTTTTACAGATGTATAAGCACCCACAGGAACCTGACACCCCCCTTCGAGTGAACGCATAAAAGCCCTTTCGGCAGTAACCATTTGCTGGGTCGGTACGTGATTGATGGCTTGGAGCAAAGTGTTTACCTTTTGGTCGTTGGAGCGTGTTTCAACGGCGATAGCTCCTTGAGCTACAGCCGGGATAAAATCCTTGGGTTCCAACACTTCGGTAATATACTTCTCCAATCCTAATCTCTTTAATCCGGCAGCAGCCATAATCATAGCATCACAGTAACCCTCCTCCATTTTTTGAAGCCGCGTCCCCACGTTTCCGCGGATATCCACTATGTCAAAATCGGGATTTATTTTTCTCAGTCCGGCTACTCTACGCAAACTCGATGTGGCTATTTTATGATCTTTGGTTAGTTGGTTCAATTTCAATCCATCCCTACTTACCAATGCATCTCTAAAATCGCCCCGCTCCAAAACAGCTCCTATGGCAAATTCGGTGGGTAATTCGGTGGGCAAATCCTTTAAGCTGTGCACAGCCATATCAATTTCTCCAGCCACAAGCGCCACTTCCAGCTCTTTGGTAAACAATCCTTTTCCCCCTATCTTCGACAAGGCCACATCTAAAATTTTATCGCCTTTGGTATGTATTATCTTTATTTCGACGGTTAACTCCGGATACCGTTGATCTAACTCATCTTTTACTTTGTGGGCTTGATACAAAGCCAATTTACTTCCTCGGGTGCCAATAACTATTTTTTCCAAGATTATTCGGATTTTGCAGGTGTGTTATTAAACTTAAACAATTGATCTATAATATCCAACGAAGCTGTTGAGCTTCCGTTATCGGTTACTTCTTTGAGGTTTTTAATAAGGTATCGGATGTACTTTTGTGTTAGCAAGCTGGTATATTTTTCGAGTTGCTCGCAGCCATGCTTGCCTAAATGGTTGCGATAACCTTCCATTTCGGTTGTAAAAACCTCTTGCATGTTGGTGGTTATGGTGTTTATAACAGGGCGAAGCGAACGACTATTTAACCAAGCCACAGATTCCTCAACCAGCTCTTCGATAATTACATTTGCACTTTCGAGGCTCTGTTCCCGCAAATCTTTGTGCTGATCTAAAATAGTATGCAAATCATCCACACTGTATAAACTGGCATTGGGTATTGCGGCAATTTGCACATCCATATTGCGGGGCACCGATAAATCGATAAAAAGTTGTTTGTTGCCATTCCTGAGGTCGGCCGATATTTCGGCATCTGCTTTATCAATCAAATATATACCTGCATTGGTAGCCGTAATTACAATATCTACTTTGTACAAGTATTCTTTAAAATTATTAAAAAGTACTGGCGTCACCTTATTTTTTTCGGCCATATCTATGGCTTTTTTATCGGTGCGATTGGTTAAATATATATCGGTAACCCCCCGTTTTTGAAGTCCTCTAATGGACAGTTCTCCAGTTTCTCCCGCTCCGATTACCAAAACGCTTTTTCGAGTAAGATGATCAAACTCCCTTGCACACAAATCAATGGCCAGATAACCAATGCAGGTAGCACCTTGCTGAATAGCTGTTTCGGTACGTACCCGTTTGCTGCATTCAAAGGATTTTTGAAAAAGACGCATTAAAACGGCATCGGTTAAATTCGCTTC
>JAGXIO010000111.1 GCA_024635555.1 Saccharicrinis sp. | reverse complement strand
ATTTGCTTTGGCAGCACCGGCATCTTGTGAGAGGGACTGCGTTTCTATAGAAAATAGCGTTTGACCTTTGGATACTTTTTGTCCTTCATCTACCAAAACAGCAGTAATATAACCACTTACCTTGGGTCGTACTGCACTGTTTATTGTACCTTCGATACTTACAGGATAGGAAGTATAACCAGTTACAGTTTTAAGGGGCACTTGAACAACAGGGTAAGGCATGGCACCTTGACCTTGTTGCTGCCTTTGTTTATTATTTTGGCATGAGGCCAAAAGAAATACGCTTACTATTAAGCCTAAATAACTTATTTGCTTCATTGGTTTATTAATTATACTTAAAAGTTGATTTATAATATTTTGCTCGAAAATGTATACAATGATTAGAATCGGAACTCCCACAGCTATCTAAAGGAATACCCTTAAAGATTGTTCGAAAATTTATTTAAAACCTTACAGGTTTACTTTATTTTAACTTTAATTTTTCTTATTCATTACTAGTTAACCCATCACCTTCTTCATGTATTCAGTTTACCTGAATATTAGCTATAGTTATAAGTTTTAACCTTCATCCATGCGCATTGCACACTAAAAAAACGTTTCCCTTAGAAATACGTTTTTTATCTGAAACATTAAATTAAAAAAGGCTACCCGTATGGATAGCCTTTATCATATGTTAATAATTTAAAAAGCTACATATTCATACCGCCACAAACATGAATGGTTTGTCCGGTTACGTATGAAGAAAGATCTGAACCCAAATAAACACAAGTATCCGCCACATCTTGAGGTGTGCCGCCACGTTTCAATGGTATTTGACTTTCCCAGGTTTTCCGCACCTCTTCGGATAGCGCACCAGTCATTTCGGTGATGATAAAACCTGGGGCAATCGCATTATGACGGATACCTCTAGACCCCATTTCTTTGGCTGCCGATTTGGTAAAACCGATAATACCAGCCTTTGATGCAGAATAGTTGCACTGGTTGGCATTTCCTGAAACACCTACCACCGAGCTCATGTTTATCACGCTTCCCGAAGCCTGCTTCCACATGATAGGCTGAACGGCCTGTGTAAAGTTAAAAACAGATTTAAGGTTAACATTGATAACCAAATCCCATTGTTGCTCCGTCATTCTTTTTAGGGCGCCATCTTTGGTAATTCCGGCGTTGTTCACCAAAATATCCACACGTCCAAAGTCGGCTACTATTTGGCCAACAACACGTTTTGTATCTTCGTAATTACTGGCATCCGAAGCATAGCCTTTGGCTTTAACACCCAGCGCAATCAGTTCTTTTTCCGTTTCTTCGGCAGCTTCATTTATGGCCAAATCAGTAAAAGCTACGTTACAACCATTTTTTGCATATGTAATAGCAATGGCTTTACCAATACCGCGCGCAGCACCGGTTATAATAGCAGTTTTTCCTTCTAATAACTTCATTTTCAACGTTTTTATATTAGAAATATAGTTCGCATTTTTTAATTACGCGACAAATGTAATAATTTATATTCAAAACTGCTTCGCTATTAATTCCATTGCTTTTGCTGCACCCATTTTTAAATGGATATCGGTTAATTGGTAAGTAAAATTTGTTTCATCCGGGTTTATCTCCACAATTGTAGCCCCATTTCTTTTGGCTTCGTAGGGTACCTGACATGCAGGCATCACCTCTCCCGTTGAACCTATCACCAATACCAAATCTGCTTTTCGAGCCGTTTCAAAACTCTTTTGGTAAGCCAATGTCGGAATCCCTTCTCCAAAAAAAATAAAATCTGGTTTTAATAGCCCGCCACATTTGGTACATAAAGGCGGAATCACATTTAAATCCGTTTCGTGCGCATCCACTATCCATCCACATTGTAAGCATTTCAATTTTTGTGAATTGCCATGAAATTCATAGACTTCTTTACTGCCTGCCTTAAAATGCAAATCATCAATATTTTGGGTTATCACCGCTTTAATAATACCCAAATCTTCGAGCTTTGCCAGCACCATATGAGCCGGATTGGGCTTGGCATCAGTAAAAAAATCATAAAAAATTTCGCGTATTGCTTTCCACGAAGACTCTGGGTTGGCTAAAAAATAGTCTAACTCCAGCAATTGTGGATTATACCTGTTCCAGATACCCTTATCGCCTCTAAATGGGGGCACACCGCTCTCCACCGAAATGCCCGCACCAGTAAAAGCAACGGCATATTTCGATTTTTTTAATACCTCAACAACTTTATCAATCATGCTTTTAAACTATTGCAATTTATTAAATGCTTCTTTCAAATGCTCCACCCAAATATTGACAACCTCATTGTATTCTGCCAATCCTTTTTGTATTACATCCACCGAAAATCCTTCCTTCAGCAATATCGTTTTCCATGAGTCTGCTTCAATCCCATCCATATCATTCTTGGCATGGTCGCCGGCCACCGACAATAAAGGCGTAAGTATTACTTTTTGAATCGCTCTTTCCTTTAAAATTGGCAAGATGTGTTTAAGTTCTGGGTAGCCATCAATGGTAGCAATAAAATATTTATCCGATTTTTGGCTAAGGTAATATTGAAAGCCAGGATAAAAAATATTTGAAGGATGAGTGGTACCATGTCCCATCAGTATCAAGGCACTATTTTTATCCACATAGGTGTGAAAAGTTTTGTGAATAAAGGAAGCCATTTTTTGATTATCAGCGTGTAAATACAAAAGTGGAGTTCCCAACTCTGCGACTTCAAGTCCTTTGGGTATATTTTTAAAAGCTTGAACTGTTAATTTCAGATCGTCGTATTCCTTGCCTGGGATTATATGTAGGGATTGCACCGTAACATGTGTAAAGCCCTCGTCCCCCATTTTTGCCAACGCTTCAGAAGGTGAAATTATGTGTATACCTCGTGTACTTAAAATTTTGCGAATAATTTTTGAGGTATAAGCCCATTGGATTTCCACTCCAGGAAATTCCATCTTTACCATCTTTTCGATATTACCGAAAGCGATTGCAGCTTCAGGATAGCTTGTTCCGAATGCGACCAATAATATTCCTATTTTTCTTTGTTTTGATCTTGCCATTGAGTTTGTTCCTTAATTTCGCTTGAAATAACCATAATAGCAGATATAATAATAACCCGCTTATTTTTGTTTATACATATATAGTCTTTTTTTGTACAAATACAAGTTTCGGCAGATATATGAATACAAAAAATAGATTCATTATATTACTCATACCATAGGTCTTCAATGTCATTTTTATTATATTGAGGCCAAACATAAGCCGTATAAAAATGAACCTGGAACCTGAAATATCCTTTTCTGCTTCGCGCAGCTCCGGCCCCGGTGGACAGAACGTAAACAAGGTGAACACGCGAGTTATTGTACGTTTTGATGTAATGGCTTCGGAGCTACTTAACGAAGCACAAAAACACACCCTATTTCACAAGCTACAAAACCGCATTAACAAAGAGGGGCAATTGATAATTGCCTGCCAAGAGACCCGCTCGCAGCACCGTAATAAGGAAATGGCCATAGACCTGCTCCATCAACTGGTTGGCTTGGCATTAAAACCGGTAACTAAACGTAAAGCCACCAGACCCACCCGCAGCTCAAAACTGAAACGCTTACAAAGCAAAAAGGTACAAAGCCAACGAAAGGAAAATCGACGGAGACCGGACTTTCAGTGAGCAGTTATCAGTAAGCAGTAAGCAGTAAGAGGGATAAAACCATGGTTAGATATGCTGCAGTAAAATGTTATTCTATTAATCCTTAAAGCAGCGGACATATACTCCTCTTTTTTTAGCTGCTTCATTCGGCGTGGGATAACTAATACCATCCTATACAAAACAAACAAATATATAAACAATATCCATTTGTAAATAAATATTATTCAATATCTAATTGATATTATTAATTTTATAATTATATTTGTTCAAACAAACTAAATGAATAAGAATTTACCTTTAATTTGTCCCAGTTGCGAAAGCTTATTAAAAGTTAAGCAATTACACTGTGAACGTTGCGAAACTGAGGTTACAGGATTATACTCGTTACCAATTATGTCGCAATTAGCTATGGATGACCAAAAATTTATTTTAGATTTTGTTAAAGCAAGCGGTAGCTTAAAAGTAATGGCTCAGAACATGAAATTAAGTTATCCGACAGTAAGAAATAGGCTTGACGATATAATAAATGGAATTAATAAATTGGAAAGAAATGGACAATAGCTATTTAATGAATCCATTTATAAGGATTGCAGGTTACAAATCCCTGTTAATTGGATTTGCTGGATTACTGCTGATTTCATTTATATCCTACATTACGGGAACTCATTTTAATGGGCTATTATTCGTAGGCTTTGCCAAGGATTCAAAGTTTGTTTATTATTTACTAGAACACATTATAGGTTGGATTTCAATTTTTATTTTTTTATATCTCTCGGGAATAATTCTATCAAAAACACAGTTTAGGCTAATTGATGTTCTGGGCACTAGTTTGTTGGCAAGGTTACCACTCATTATTGCACCACTCATTAGATTGCTACCCTATTTTCAAAGCTTTGTGTTTCAATCATGGGAAATGTATTTTATATACGGTGTTTATTTATTGTCGGTAATCTGGACAATTGTATTATTATTTAATGCCTTTAAAATTTCCTGCAATCTCAAAAATGAGAGGTTAATAATTTCATTTGCGGTTAGTATGATCCTTTCCGAAATAACAACACAACTAATCCTTAATTCCATAACCTTTAAATTTTAAACTATGAAATCAAGTATTTTATTATTAGGCCTTTCCTTACTTCTCTCCCTGAACTCTTTCAGCCAAGGCTATAAAAAGCTATCAGATTCGGAAGTGGATAAAAACAAAGTAAAGATTGCACAGGATTTTGCCACGAATTATTTAACACAAGCAAAAAAAGGTGAGTCTTATAAAATCCAGGACGAGGCAATCGATATAATTAAAAATTATTTTACCGAACAAAATCAAAAACTAGTTTATCATCAACTTAAAGTACAATTTGGAGATTTCCAGAGTTTAGAATATGCTGAAACATGGATTCAAAGGAATAACGATACAATGCAAATTATCCGTTTGAAAGGTGAGTTTGAAAAGAGTTATAAAAAACTTGAGATAAAAGTTGTTATAGATAATTTCAATAAAATCGCAGGATTTTGGATAATACCATGGTCAGATATGCTGAAGTAAAATGTTATTCCAGATTTCAAAAACGACAGACCGATATTGATCATCAATAAATACTATGATCATGAAAACCAAACATGACAAAGAAATTCTTAATTCAATGAGCAAAAACCCTAATAATTGGAGAGGAATTTTTTATTTCAATCGTAAGGACCGAAGGTTAATTGTCCCTAAGTTTGATCCTTCCATGGGTTGGACTTTAAATTTTTCAAGTCCATATAGCTATTTGTTTATAATTGCAATTATTTTGATAATTATTGCAAGCACTTACCTTAAATAATAAAATTCAAAATTTATATCTAATTCAACTAAGAACGCAATATTTACAGGCCGTGCGACGACAGTGGGTTATTATTAACAGTTATAGGGATTAAAACAAAAGTCGCCTCCTGGGGTTTAAAATACAGCCCTGCGTCTCCCTATGTTATTGTTCCTCCCCCAATCGGGGGAGATAGAGGGGGCTCATCTTACCTCACTTGCAACTCGTGCAACTTGCTATAAGTACCGCCTTTTTCTACAAGCTCAGCATGCGTTCCTTGCTCCACAATTTCACCTTCGCTAAACACACATATCATATTGGCATTGCGTATGGTTGAGAGCCTATGCGCAATCACAATAGAAGTGCGCGAAGTCATCAGGTTTTCCAATGCTTCTTGCACCATTTGTTCCGATTCGGTATCGAGTGCCGAGGTGGCTTCGTCAAGAATAAGGATGTCAGGGTTTTTTAGCACTGCACGGGCGATACTGATGCGTTGTCGCTGACCCCCAGATAGTTTCCCTCCCCTATCGCCCACATACGCTTGATATCCATCTTCGTTGGCCATTATAAAATCGTGCGCATTCGCTACCATGGCCGCCTTTTCAACTTGCTCCTGCGTTGCGTTCTCCGCCCCAAAAGCAATATTATTAAAAAAGGTATCGTTAAAAAGTATCGCTTCTTGATTCACGTTGCCCATCAAACCCCGCAAGTCGTGAACTTTTAATTCGCGGATGTCGATGCCATCAATGCGAATACTGCCTTTCTGGATATCGTGGAAACGAGGCAACAAGTCCACAAAGGTGGTTTTACCCGAGCCCGACTGTCCCACCAAAGCCACCATCTTACCTTTAGGAATGGTGAGCGAAATATTTTTTAAAACCTGATGCTCGTTATATCCAAAGCTCACATTTTTATACTCAATAGTATTTTTGAAAGAACTGATGTGCTGTGCACCATCTTGCTCCAATATCTTATTGTCGGCCAATAATATTTTATCAATACGTTCCATGGCGGCCAATCCTTTTTGGATATTAAAATAGGCAGTGGTAAAACTTTTGGCCGGATTAATTATCTGATAAAATATACCTATATAAGCAATAAAAGCAGACCCCTTTAAATCGGCACCCGTACCCGTAACCAGATAAACACCAAACCACACCAACAGCACCATCACCACAGTGCCCAAAAACTCGCTCAGTGGATGTGCCATTACATAACGTCGCTGCAACTTATTCATATGATAACGGTAATCCTCCACCTCTTTCCCAAACCTATTTTTCATGGTACCTTCGGCATTAAAGGCCTTGATGATGCGCAAACCACCCAACGATTCTTCAATTATGCCCAACAAATCTCCCATTTTGCTCTGTGTGAGACGCGACTGTTGTTTCAAAGTTTTGCCTGTTCTGCCTATAACCCAACCCGCAATGGGCAGCATTACAAAAACAAACAAAGTAAGCGGCACACTTATAATCATCATAAAACCCACATAAATAATAATTTGAATGGGATTTTTAAACATCATATCTATCGAAGACATAATGGACACCTCAACCTCAACCACATCACCTGTTGCACGCGACATTACATCACCTTTTCGTTCGTCGGAATAAAATGCCAGCGGCAAAGCCATTAATTTATTGAAAATTTGTTTGCGAATATCGCGTACTACACCATTTCGTATACCAATCATCTGGTGTGAAGCCAAAAAGCTAAAAGCTACCTTAAAAAAAGTGGTTATCAACATTAGCATCCCTACAAAAGGCATCACCACAGCCACTCCATACTGCTGTTTAACTAAAGTAACGTAGTAATACATATTATTTTGCAAGGCATCTTTCGATAAGCCCCATGCTACCATGGAGTGTACCTCGTTGGTGGTTTGAAACAAAACATCTAAAATAGGAATCATAAAAAGCATGGCTATACCCCCAAAAATGGAATGCAGAATATTAAAGCCAATGCTTGCTCCCAGATGGCGTTTGTATGGTGGTATAAAACGACCTAAAATTTTAAAAAAATCCTTCATGTTTGACCTAAAATATAATTCTAAAAAAAATCAGCCGCAAGTTAAGGTTATGCATGCTGATTTAAAAAATTAATGTTCCGAAACGGTTAAATTCCTGTATAAGATTGCGGAGAGATGGCTCGAAGTTCATCTTTAATTTCCTCCGACACTTTTAACTCATTAATAAACTCTGCAATGGTTTTGGCATTGATACCCTCATTGGTGCGGGTGAGCACCTTAAGTGCCTCGTAGGGATTGGGATATGCCTCGCGTCTTAAAATAGTTTGAATGCCTTCGGCTACCACAGCCCAATTGTTTTCCAAGTCGCGTTCGATGGCAGTTCGATTGAGCAGTAATTTGCTCAATCCCTTTTGAAGAGATTTAATAGCAATAACGGTATGGGCAATGGGCACACCAATGTTACGTAGTACAGTTGAGTCTGTTAGGTCACGCTGCAATCTGGAAACTGGCAATTTAGCCGAAAGATGCTCGAAAATACAATTGGCAATACCTAGATTTCCTTCGGCATTTTCAAAATCGATAGGATTAACTTTGTGAGGCATGGCGCTGGAACCTACTTCGCCTTTTTTTATAGTCTGCTTAAAATACTCCATCATAATGTAGATCCAAAAATCTCTGGAGAGATCCAATAGGATGGTATTCAAACGTTTTATATTATCAAAAATAGCAGCCAGATTATCGTAGTTTGAAATCTGCGTAGTGTATTGCTCGCGGTCGAGCTTAAGTATGTCGTTTACAAAATGATTCCCAAAATCAACCCAATCGATATTCGGATAGGCCACTTTATGCGCATTAAAGTTACCCGTTGCGCCACCAAATTTAGCCGAACAAGGAACCCCTTTTAACAAGAATAGCTGCTTTTTCAAACGCTCAACAAACACCATCATCTCTTTGCCCAAACGAGTTGGCGAAGCAGGTTGTCCGTGGGTTTTAGCAAGCATAGAAATATCCTTCCAGTCTTCGGCCAGACCAGCAAGCTGGTCTATCAATTCCTCTAACATTGGATAATACATATCGTTTACCGCATCTTTAAGCGACAACGGAATAGCCGTATTGTTAATATCTTGCGAAGTAAGCCCAAAGTGAATAAACTCTTTATACTCTTCCAGTTTGAGCACATCAAATTTTTCTTTGATAAAATACTCAACGGCCTTCACATCATGATTGGTAACGCTTTCAATTTCCTTGATACGCTCGGCATCTTCCAATTGAAATTCCTTATAAATATTACGCAGGGCTTTATAT
>JAGXIO010000015.1 GCA_024635555.1 Saccharicrinis sp. | reverse complement strand
TGGCACCGAAGAGGAAGTAATAGAATTTTATAACCAAAGAGGGGGTAGCGAAAAGATATTTGATGTGATGAACAATGATTTTGGTTGGAAACACCTACCCGCCTCGTTTTTAAATGAGAACGGAGCATTTATGATAATCACGGCAATGGATATTAAAATTGTTCACCGACCAACCGTATGAGCAACTGAATTTTTCATAGAATTTACGGCCGTAAATTGAGAGAGTGGGATAAGTCTGCCCAATAAATAAAATACAAATATCGCAAGTGGTTGATTTGTAAATTGTTGTAACTTTAATATTGAATTGACATTTACTATCAATTTAAAGAGGCTAGCCAATCTACCAACTAAACAAAATGCCAACTTTGAAACCCATCGAATGATAGGTAATTAGTCAAAGCAGATTCCAAAAACAACAAATTACAAATCAATTGTATCATAAATAATCGGGAACTTCAATTTTTTATGTAGTTTGCGGATATGAGGTATTTGCAAAGCATTACATTTGTGCCTTTCAACAATAAAGCAGGGCATAAGTTAGAGTTCATTTGAATATTACAAAGAATTATCTCAGAAGATGAAAAAAATCGAACCAGAGAGAATCGAAAGCAAACGTTTTGAAAAGAATATAAAGCTATTTAAAACACTTGCAATATTGGCTTTTTTAGTTGCAATCTTAAAGGTAATCTTAACTCCTGACATTCTTACTGGAGGAGGAAAACTATTAGACTTTGGCATTTTTTTGTTTCCAATATTTTTATTTTTTGAATACAGAAGAAAAGCAAAAAACTGGTATGGACAATTCATAGAATGGGGAGAAAACGATATAACATATAAAACCAGAGAAAAGGAAATTACTATTATCCCATATGAATCAATTTCTGACATTAGTATAAAACTCGATGAAATAATTTTAACTTCTAATCAGAATTCTTTCAAAATAATGATCGAAGTAATGCCAAACACCGCAAATTCGAGCCGTTACGAATTGGATGAATTACCTCAAATGATTTAAAAATGTTCCGACACCAGGGAAAAACACGCACGCCTAAGCACAATGTGAGAATTGCCATGCTTCTTTCTTTTATTGCAGGATTGGTAAATATTGCCGGCTTCCTAGGCATTCATACCCTCACAACAAATGTTACAGGTCATTTTGCCACATTAATATTAGATGTGTATCAGATGGATTGGATTATCGTACTTATATATATAAGTTATCTCCTCTCCTTTTTAGTTGGCTCATTTACTTCGGGTGTACTCATTGAATGGATGAAGATGTATAAGAAAATGAATATTTATCTGTTACCCACACTTTTAGAATCTAGCATATTGATTATTATCCCATTTATGGTGTATTGGGAAGCTTTATTATCTACAAATATAATAGCGTGTTTACTATTGTTTGCTATGGGCGTGCAAAACTCATTTGTAACTAAAATTTCGAATGCTGTTGTTCGAACCACTCACTTAACCGGTTTATTTACTGACCTGGGCATTGAATTATCACATTTATTCTTCTCGTCACAAAAGCATATTTACCATCAAAACGTATCAACCATAAAGTTGAGATTAAATATTATTTTCTTCTTCTTTTTTGGTGGTATTATTGGCGTATTTCTTTTTAAGGAAATTGATTTTTTTGTGTTGTTGGTAGCTGCCGGAATTCTACTATTGGGTTTGTTTTTAGATAGTCTGCGCTATAATATGATAAGGTTATTGCGGAAGTATAAAAGGAATTAAGTTTTAAAAACACACCAGTAGCATCCTTGTCTTGTATCTTTTTTTACGCTGTAATATAAGCGCATTCCTCCCATTAAAAAAATAGAGTAAGCACTAAACTTTATCCATATTTTCAAAAGATTATGAATAGTTCGGGCTATAATACCGAACGGTTCCGTCAATTCTTAAATATCAAATCCCCATCCTTATAATCCAATAAAATCATTTTATCTCGTTGAATGGTGTCGGCCAAAATTTGTTTTGACAGCTCGTTCAATACTTTCTTCTGTAAAACGCGCTTTATGGGTCGTGCACCAAATAGAGGGTCAAAACCGGCATCGGCTATAAAACGAACAGCTTCATCCGTAATGTCTATTTGAACCTGCTTTGCTTCCAGTGTTTTTTTGATACCATTAAACTGGAGTCTTACAATTTGCTCTATCTCCTTTTTATTTAAAGGTGAGAACATTACAATATCGTCTATCCGATTTAAAAACTCAGGACGAATGGTTTTCCTTAACAAATCGAATACCTCGGTCTTGGTTTTTTCCATCACCTGATCCATATTGTCCTCGGTTGCATTTTCAAAATTCTGTTGTATGATATGGCTTCCGGCATTGGAGGTCATGATGATGATTGTATTTTTAAAATCTACCACCCTACCCTTGTTATCGGTCAATCGGCCATCGTCTAACACTTGCAGCAGCACGTTAAAAACATCGGGATGAGCCTTTTCAATTTCATCCAATAAAACCACCGAATATGGTTTGCGGCGCACTGCTTCTGTAAGCTGTCCTCCTTCGTCGTATCCCACATATCCCGGAGGTGCCCCAATCAGGCGCGATACCGAGTGTCGTTCCTGATATTCTGACATATCGATACGTGTCATCTTGTTTTCGTCGTCGAACAAGAAAGCAGCCAACGTTTTGGCTAGTTCTGTTTTACCCACGCCCGACATTCCCAAGAAAATAAAGGAACCTACTGGGCGTTTTTCATCCTGCAAGCCGGCTCTGCTCCGCCGTATGGCATCCGAGACTGCTTCTATAGCCTCTTCCTGGCCTACCACTCTTTTACGCAATTCGGCTTCGAGTGTCAGCAGTTTCTCCTTCTCGCTCTTGAGCATCCGTGTAACTGGTATGCCAGTCCATCGGCTCACCACGCCAGCAATATCCTCGGCATCCACCTCTTCTTTTATCATGGGGTTCTCGGTCTGCCTTTCGCCCAGCTTTTGTTTGAGTTTTTCTATCTGCTCCTCTGCTGCTATAATTTTACCGTAGCGCAGTTCGGCCACTTTATCAAACTGACCTTCGCGTTCGGCCTTTTGCGCCTCAAACTTAAAATGCTCAATATTGGATTTATTTTTTTGTATCTCGTCCACAATTGATTTTTCCTCTTGCCACTTGGCTCTCAGATTGCTTCTTTCGTCTTTTAGTTCCGAGAGTTCCTTGCTGAGCCGTTGTAGTTTAGCGCCGTCGCCTTCTCTTTTAATGGCTTCGCGTTCAATTTCCAACTGCTTTACCTTTCTATCCAGCTCATCTACTTCCTCCGGCACGGAATTTATCTCCAGCCTTAACTTGGCCGCTGCTTCATCAATAAGGTCGATGGCCTTATCTGGCAAAAATCTGTCGGAGATATACTTGGTAGATAGCATTACAGCCGCGATAATGGCATCGTCCATAATCCTGACCTTATGGTGTGTTTCGTACCTTTCCTTCAATCCGCGCAAAATAGAAATAGCGCTAGGTATATCGGGTTCGTGCACCATCACCACCTGAAAACGCCTTTCTAGGGCTTTATCCTTCTCAAAATATTTTTGGTACTCGCTTAGTGTTGTCGCTCCCACTGCCCGTAAATCGCCCCTTGCTAAGGCCGGCTTAAGTATATTGGCCGCATCCATAGCGCCCTCGCTCTTGCCCGCTCCCACCAAAGTATGTATCTCGTCGATAAACAAGATGATGCTTCCATCGCTGGCGGCAACCTCTTTTACAACGGCTTTTAACCGCTCCTCAAACTCGCCTTTATATTTGGCACCGGCTATCAGTGCACCCATATCTAAGGAGAAAATAAGCTTGGATTTCAAATTTTCGGGTACATCACCATCCACAATACGCATGGCTAAACCTTCGGCTATGGCTGTTTTACCCACTCCGGGCTCTCCCACCAAAATGGGATTATTTTTGGTACGTCGGGATAAAATTTGCAATACGCGACGTATCTCCTCGTCGCGACCAATTACGGGATCCAGCTTACCGGCACGGGCACTTTCGTTTAGGTTTATGGCATACCGGTTGAGTGCATTATATTGATCTTCGGCCGAAGGCGAATCTACTTTTGTTCCTTTTCGGAGTTCTTCAATGGCCATGATTAGCGATTTCTCGGATACCCCGGCATCCTTTAACAAATTAGATACGGGATCCTTCACCGATAAAAGTCCTAGCAGTAAATGCTCAATACTTACGTACTGATCGCCAAACTGCTTTAAATAATCTTTGGCTTTCAGTAAAACCTGATTACTTGTACGCGATAAATAGGGCTCACCGCCTGATACCTTAGGATAACCCCTCACGATAGCCTCCAAGGGATTATTGATGTTCTTTACTTCTAGTTTATTGAACAAATGCTGGATGACATTTTCATCCACTGCTAGCATAGCCTTTAAAATATGGCCAGGTTCAATAGCTTGATGACTGAAACCACTGGCAACGCTAAGCGCTTGTTGAATAGCCTCTTGCGATTTGATGGTATATTCTTGTAAGTTCATCGTACTTTTCGTTTAAAAATTTAGCAAATCAAATGCAACAAATGTTTAGCCATTGCGTAGAAAAAGACATTTTGACAAGGTATTTGCGATTTCAATGACATTTTTACAGAATTACATTTTATACGAACCCGTCCATGACAATAAATAACACCTACCTTTTCAACTTATATCGCAACATCAAATAAAAATAATCTAATTAAATCGAATATCAATATAAAAGTAAAACCAATTTTATTACCATGAAAAACATAGCTTTAAGTGTATTTTTTGCCATTTTGATTGTGGCCTGTGTTGCCAAAGAAGCCAAGGATAAGAAGAGCGCAGCAAATCAAGCCACAACGGCCTGTTGTTCCGCCTCAGCCGATACAACGTTATTAGCCATTTCGGTGGATGAATTGTTGGCCAGCCCCGATAAATATTTGGACAAAAAGGTTGACCTTAGCGGGATGGTTGTTCACACTTGTAAAAAGAGCGGTAAAAAAATGTTCCTGACAGGAAGCAATGATTCTATTTACGTTAAGGTGGAAGCCGGTGATAAGATCAGTAAGTTTGACCCCAGCCTTGAAGGCAGCAATGTTGTTGCTTCGGGTGTTTTAACAGTGATTACGACGGGTGAAGAACATCACGAACATGCCGAAGGCGAAACTTGCGCATCGGAAGGTAAAGGAAAAGATTACGTGCTTACCTGCGAATCGTTTAAAACATTATAGTTTTTAGTTGAATCAACTGTTAATCCATTGATTGATATAGTTGATTATTGTATTCACTTAAAACCGGTCGACGACCGGTTTTTTTTAGCTTACTATCGTGACATTTAGAAAATTAAATAGAGTTTTACATCGCGACTTGGGATATTTTTTTGTGGGAATGATTGTTATATATGCCCTGTCGGGTATTGCATTGAACCACAAAAACGATTGGAATCCCAATTATATTATCGAGATTAGTGAATCCAGTATTCCACTACCCCCAGACATTGAGCTTAATTCTGCGGAAGCCTTGAATTACATATTGGATCGCACGGATCAAACCGCATCGTACAAAAAGCACTACTTTCCGTCGGAGGGCGGCTTAAAAGTATTTTTGCAGGGCGGCTCTGTGCTTACTTACAATTTTGAAACAGGAATCGCATTATTGGAACAATTAAAAAAACGGCCTATTTTCCATTCTATCAACTTTTTACATTACAATCCGGGCAATGCATGGAAATGGTTTTCTGATATCTTTTGCGTATGCCTTATCCTGATTACTATTTCGGGCGCAATCATACTAAAAGGGAAAAACGGAATAAAAGGCAGAGGCTGGGTATTAATTTTGGCAGGAATAATTGTTCCCGTATTTCTTTTCTTTATATATTAGGCCGGATAAAACAAAATTCAAATCGCAAATCCGGTCATGATAAAACTATCAAGATAAACTATCAAGATGCGTGTATCCATATTTGAAAAATCATCAAACCAAAGCATGTTTACCTTTGAAAAAATACCACACATACGCGCAATTTAATTTTCGCAAAAAAAAACGCTTGCCCAGACTTTGTTTCTTTTTTATGGTGTGGCTTTATGGTGTTTGCTCTTACGCTCAACTTCCTGCCGATACGACACAGCAAAAAGTCAAGAGTATTCAATATTTCTTGGAGCAACAATCCAACAACAGCTTTATTTATAAAAAATTATACGAATGGCTTGTTATTTCAAAGGATTCCAACATTTTTAAAAATGATATGCTTTCTGCGTTTGAAACAGAAAACGCAAAGTACAACAACAAAGTAATCAGCAGTATAAAAATAAAACAAATATCGCCTTTTGCCAAGAGTATACTCGATACACTTGATTTTACAACCAATGCGCTCGAAAAACAGCTTAGCAAATTGCGTTTTGAAACCAAAGAAAGCATTATAAAAAACAACCTAACTTTTAAAAACGGAGAATTTGTAAAGGTGCAAAAGTTAAAGGATAGCGAGCGTCTGTTGCGTTCTTTAAATTTTATTACAGATGCCCTTATTGTTGTGGAGCCTGCTGCAACGGACACCTCTTTGGTGAGTGTTTTGGTAATAACGCAGGATAGTTACCCCTATGGTGGTCTTCTTTCCCTTTCGGGCACTTACCCGCGTTTTGGTTTGTACAGCCGTAATGTGTTAGGCTACGGATTGGAGATAGAACACGAAATTAATACAAAGCCTACGAAAAACCGAAGTTTTGGGATATATGAAAATTTGAGCTGGCAAAACATATATGGCTCTTACTTTACGCTTCATGCCGAAGTGAAAGATCAACACGATGCTCATTATTACTCCATTGGTGCACAAAAAGATTTTTTTATTCCTGAAATAAAATATGCAGGTGGATTTAATATTTACCGTAATTACGCCATGGATACAGATCCTGAATCATTTCCACAGGGGTATCACGATAACTATAATTATTTAATCCAAGACTATTGGGGCGGAAAGTCCATTTTAATAAATGCCGATAATTTTTTCGACAGATCCAGCCTTACCTTCAATGCACAAGGATTATTTTCGGAATATTTCGAGTTAAATGACTCTATGATGCAACTACCAAAATACATACCTAACATGTCGTTTTTTGGTTCCGTATCCTTCTCGAAACGCGATTTTTATAAAAACCAATTAATTTATAATTATGGGCGAACCGAGGATGTACCCTATGGTTTCTTAAGTACCTTAAGTGTAGGCTACAACCACAATGAACTAAAAAACAGATATTTTGCCGGTGCTCATTTATCCTTGGGCAAAGCGCTCATCCCTAATAATGGCTATCTATTAATAAGTGGCGACTTACAATCATTTTTTTATAATAAACAGCCCGAAGATTCCAGATTGAAATTGAAAGCCCAATATATTTCGCCGTTAAAAAAAGTAGGAATGCACCGTTGGCGTGCCTTTCTTTCGGCAAATTACATCAAAGGATATCACAACAGTTATCCCAATTACATTTATGTGAGCGAGCGCAATGATGGTATCAGGGCATTCAACAGCAACGCGCTTTGGGGAACCAATAAATTTGTAATCAGCTCCGAAACCATTCTATTTTCGAGCAGGGAATTCCTTGGATTTAAGATGGCATTTTTCTCGTTTTACGATATGGCTTGGATAGCTGACAGCAAAAAAGTATTTAGAAACAAACCTTTTTACTCACTTGGCGGAGGATTTAGGATACGGAACGACTATTTGGTGATTAATACCATACAGATACAATTGGCTTATTTTCCGCGTGTACCACCTCAGGGTGTATCGTTTGATTTTAGGTTGAGCACCGAACAGGTAAACAGTTTTAATCAGCTTGCCCCACGCAAACCATATGTGGATGTTTATGAATAAAAACACATCTAATACTCACGGGGTCAGGAAAAAGTACTCACGGGGTGAATATCAGCATCTTGTACATATTCACCCCGTGAGTAATAACTAGTGAGTTGTTTAATTTACTACAAGAAATCCTTAAAATAATTAGTTACCTTTTCCATTAAATGCACTCGGTCGGGTCCCAATACATTGTGCTCGTGCCTTGGATACACAAAATAATCTACTTGCTTGCGGTTTTTTACACACTGCTCCAAAAAATCCAAGCTATGCTGCCAAACTACCGTTGGGTCAATGGCTCCATGAATAACTAGCAAGCGACCTTGAATTTCTTTTGTACGTTCGTTAAGGTTTGAGTTCAAGTATCCTTGAATATTTTTCTCGGGCAAATCCATATAACGTTCGCCGTACATTATCTCATAATATTTCCAATCGGTTACCGGTCCGCCTGCTACCCCAACTTTAAATACGTCGGGATATTTTTCCATTAGGTTGATGGTCATAAAACCCCCATAACTCCAACCATGCACCCCTATCCTATCCGCATCAACGTATGGCAAGGCTTTAAGGTATTTTATTCCTTCCATCTGGTCGGCAGCTTCGGCTTCACCCAACTGGCGATGTATCACTTTTTCAAAATCGCAACCACGGAATGGCGTACCCCTGTTATCCATTGTAAAAGCAATGTATCCTTGCTGAGCCATGTAGATTTGCCAAAGACGTGCAGCTCCCAACCAACTGTTTTGTACCAATTGTGCATGAGGTCCACCATATACATAAACCACCACCGGATATTTTTTCCCACTATCAAAATTAGGTGGCAATATCATCCGGCTAAACAACTCAGTTTTTCCATCCGCCGACAGTAGGGTGTCCATCACAATAGTACCCTTTTCATATCCTTCAAAAGGATTTTTGGATTGATATAGCCTTTTGGCAGATTGGGTTTGTATATCAATCACGTTGATTTCTCTTGGCGTATCGAGATTTGAAAATACATCAATGGCTTTACTGCCTGATGCACTCAGTACAGTATTATGTACGCCTTTACCTTCAGTTATGCGAGTAATTTTTCCGTTACTCAGGGCAACTTGATATAAATTGCGGTTTAACGCTCCTCCGTCTTTGGTACCTTCAAAAAATACAGCTTTATTTTTCTCATCAAAACCCAACACATTGGTAACTACCCAATTCCCTTTTGTGAGTTGCTTAACCAAGCCTTTGTTAATATCATACATATATAAGTGATTAAAGCCATCCCTTTCGCTTTGCCAAATAAATCGCGTAAAGCTGTCAGGTATAAACAAAGCGGGATTTTCGGGTTCAACCCAGGTGTCGCTCTTTTCCTCGAACAGTGTTTTAATCCGTTCACCCGTGTTGCTATTGTACACATTTAACTTCATATTATCCTGCCCCCGGTTGAGCTCCGCTATCAATATGTTTTCGTCGTCGCCACTCCATGATATGTTGGTAAGATATTTTTCCTTAGGTTCGCCAGTATTCATATAAATTACAGCACCCATTGCCATATCATACACGCCCAGCGTTACTTCATGACTTTTCATCCCTGCCATGGGGTATTTAATATTCTCCACCTCTGCTACCCTGGTGTTTATATTTACCAGTGGATAATCTGTCACCATGGTTTCGTCCATCCTATAAAAAGCGAACAATTTACCGGATGGTGCCCAAAACACCCCTTTTGTTATACCAAACTCGCTACGGTGTACAGCCTCTCCCAATACAATTCCTTTTTCGGAGCCTTCTACCACCAGCTTTGGCAACAAATTACGTTGAGCAACATATAAATTGTAGTTGTTGCTATACACCATGGCCTGCACCTTGTGGTTAAAATCGATATTTTTTGCCTTTTCGGGAAAATCAATATGATATTCTATCGATTTAAGAGTCGTATTAAATACAACAATACTATGGTCATTGTTAAGCCAAAACGATTCGCTATTTATCCACTCGATATTCCATAAGCTTTTAATTTCGCTCAATCCCTTATTTTTCAATAACAGATTTATTTCAGCGAGACTGAACAACAATGTTTTCTCATTCTTCTCTAACATCAGGTAAACACTGTCCAATTCGTTAAGAACCAATGCATCAGAATCACCAAGAAACTTGATATTTTTATTCTCAGGTATAAAATTTCGATAATTTTTACCACCTGCGATAACATCCTCCAAACCGAGCTTCTTTAGATCTTGAGCAGGTGTGCAGATGGCCATTAAAATGAGAGCTGAGAATAAGCAAAACCTTTTCATAATTATTATGTTTTAGTACAATGATAATTTTGGGTTAAATATGCGTGATTTTTATTGAAAAAGGAATAATATTTCTTCAGAACTATATATTTTGTAGTGTATTTTAATAAAAATACCTACTTTAGACCATTCAAATATGAACCATACAAATGCTCCTATTATTGCACTCGAATTTATAATTTATTGTATAAACTTACGTTTAATATTATCAACGATTTGACACTTTGTATATTTAAAACAAAAATACCGATGAAAAAAGGACTCATATTAACCGTTGCCATTATTTTTACACTTGGCTTATTTGCACCTTCACCTATTAATAGCCAAAAAGATAAAATTGAAGATTGCTCCCACCTGATTAAAACACCCTTTATTTCGAACGGGCAACCCTTAAGAGCATTTTTAACCGGTGATGAAGTGGCCGAATTTCATACTACTTTTTTAAACGGAAGCATGTACAGGTTGGCGGCATGCTCGGCTAATAACCAGCCCATTATATTTTCGGTGTACGACACCAGCCGTAATCTTCTTTTTACCAATGATGAGTATAACAAAGCAAATGTTTGGGATTTTAAAATAGCTGGTTCTGTAGAGTGCATTATCGAAGCCAAATTAGATAATACGCAATCTACCTCGGGCATGGCGCTTATGTATATTGGATTTAAAAGCTTAGAGGATAACTAATCCAGCAACAAGAAACTTATGTGTCATATTCTGATGCTTAATTAAACCATTAAGATGAGTGAAGGGATATTAAAAGCCTTAATGCAGTTATTTGCTCTAATTGCCTTTCCTCAAAAAGACAATGATTCGCGTAGGCTCATTGTTAAAAACTTTCTTGATCAGCAATTAAACAGGCCGATGGTAGAAGAATATCTAGCCATCTACGAATCGCACTATCAGGATCATGTATCGAAATTAAAAAAACTACAAAAAAGCGAAACCTCAAGGACAACACTGAGTGCTAATTCTGTTAAAGCACTGCGCATATCAAATGACATTAACAAAGAATTAACGCATTACCAAAAACTTATTGTTATTATCCGGCTCATCGAATTTTTGAAATCGGGAGTTGAGATAAGTAATTTTGAGCGTGATTTTGTTAGTACAGTAGCACAAACCTTTCATATTAACGATGCAGAATATGCATTGATGGAACACTTTGTTATTGATGGGAATGAAAATACCATTGACGATAAAAGTATTTTAATAATTGATGGACATCGCAATAATGAACGAAAAAATGCGCGGCATTTATTTTGGGAACACCTTCAAAGCGAAATTTTAATACTCCGCATCAAATCGGCTGGGTTACACTTGCTAAAAATTAATAAAGAGATAGATATTACCATCAACGGACAATTGCTAAGTCCGGATCGTATCCATGTTTTAACTCCGGGGTGCTCCATTCGAAACCGACGTACCAAACCCATTTATTATAGTGATATCGTAGGTGCTTTTACCACCGATAACCTAGTTGCTCCTATCGACTTTGACGTTCAAAACATATCGTATCGGTTTAAAAATAAGGTTACAGGTATTCAACCCATGAGTTTTCGCAGCCAATCGGGCAAACTTGTGGGCATAATGGGGTCGAGTGGTGCAGGCAAAAGTACCCTTACCAATATATTAAGTGGCATATATACGCCATTAACCGGAGAGGTAACAATTAACGGCATAAACATTCATACCAGCAATAAAACGGATGGATTAATAGGTTATGTATCGCAGGACGATTTGTTAATGGAGAATCTAACGGTATTTCAAAATTTACTCTTCAATGCCAAACTTTGCTTTGGCGATTACAGCGAGTTTAAAATACAACGTCGCGTGCTTCACCTGCTTAACTCACTGGGACTTGGCGACATAAAGGATATGAAAGTTGGTTCGCCACTGAATAAAAAAATAAGCGGAGGTCAACGAAAACGTCTGAACATAGCTTTGGAATTGATTAGGGAGCCGGCCGTACTTTTTTTAGACGAGCCAACATCGGGACTCTCCTCACGCGACTCGGCTAACATTATAGACTTATTAAAAGAACTGGCTCAAAAGGGAAAGCTTGTTTTTATTGTGATTCATCAACCATCGAGCGATATTTTTAAACTGTTTAACCAATTATTGGTGCTCGATGATGGAGGATATTTAATTTATGATGGTGACCCGGTAGAAAGCATCACTTATTTTAAAAGTAGCGTAAAACAGGCAAATAGGCAGGAGAGCGAATGTAATACCTGTGGAAATGTAAACCCTGAACAGGTTTTAAACATTATTACTTCGCAGGTGATTGACGAATATGGATCGTTTACGCGCAATCGGAAAATAGCATCCAAAGAATGGTACGATAGATTTAAAATATATAAGGTTAAGGAAGAACCACTTCTACAAAAAAACCTCAACATTTTACCAAAGATAAACTTTAAGATACCCAATAAACTCAAGCAGTTTACAGTTTTTGTAAAACGCGATGTATTGTCTAAGCTATCCAACAGGCAATACTTACTCATTAACTTGTTGGAAACGCCCGTTCTGGCGCTATTGCTATCTTCTATTATAAAATATTATAACGTAGACACTGCTGACAATCAAGGTTACGTGTTTCAGAACAATCCCAATGTTGTGATATACATTATCATGAGCGTTATCATCGCTCTATTTGTGGGGTTAACCGTAAGTGCCGAGGAGATTATAAGCGACCGTAAGATATTGAAACGGGAAGAATTCCTCAACCTCAGCCGTTTCAGCTACCTTGTATCTAAAGTATTTATACTTACCATGATATCGGCTTTACAAACTTTTTTACTGGTACTCATCGGCAATAGTATCATCGAAATTAAAGGAATGTTCTTTGAATATTGGCTGCTACTTTTCAGCGTTTCGGTTTTTGCTAATCTTTTGGGGCTAAATATTTCCGACAGTTTTAAGCAAGCGGTAAACATATATATATTAATACCTTTTTTAATTATACCGCAAATTATTTTGTCGGGTGTTTTTATCAGCTACGATAATTTAAATCCAGAATATTCCAATCCCAACTCCGTACCTTGGTTTGGCGAAATAATAACAGCTCGATGGGCTTTTGAAGGTTTAGCCGTTCATCAGTTTAAAGAAAACAATTTTGAAAAGCACTTTTACTTGTATGATAAAATAAAGAGTGTAGCGCACTTTAAAAAAGAATTTTGGGTTCCGGCGATACAGGCAAAAATAGATTTGATCCACAATAAGATTAAGTCTGGAAAAGGCAGTAAAGAGTTGGAAAAGGAGCTTAAACACGGCCTAGACTTAATAAAACGCGAAATTATTGCCGAAAATAGCAGTGCACTAATAAAACAGGACATCTCGTTTACTGATAAATTATCGTTGTTACAATTTAATGAGACCGTTTATAAGAAGGTAAACACATATTTAAAAGATTCGAAGACCAGCTATATGAGATTGTTTAACAGCGCTGATGAAAAATTAGATCTGAAGAAAAAGGAACTGACAGAAAGTAATATATTAAATAATTTGAAAAAAGATTACTTCAATCTGGAGCTGGAAAACTATGTTCGCAACTCGAATCATATTTTCTCGAATAAGTTAATTGAATTTGAAGGCCGTTTTGTTCAAAAATCCGATCCTATTTTTAAAGATCCTAAGAGCAAATTTTTAAAAGCTCACTTTCTAAGTCCATACAAAAGGATAGGCTCTTTCCATATAAATACTTTATGGGCTAATTTACTGGTGATATGGTTATTCAACCTGCTTTTATTTTTCACACTACAAACAGCCTTGCTCAAGAAGTTTTTATTTAAACTATCGGGCTTATATGGCCGTATGAAAAAATAAAAAAAGGTGAGATGGATAAGGGTAAAAATAAGCGCAGTCAAAAATAATAACCTTACTCTGCTTTTCATTAAGCGAATAAGGTTGTAGATATAAGTGTACTTAATTTATCAACTAAGTTAAAAATAAAAAAGCAGGTTTAAAAGTTTCTTTTAAACCTGCTTTTATTAAAATTTGCTTCTTCTTCATCAATAAATTAACTCTTTATTTGAATAATTAAACTTACTAAATTGAGTCTAATTACAAAAAGTAAAGAACCAACAAATCCTATATTCTAATATCAATAATTAGAATATAATGATTTATTTTTAACTTAAAAAACTTGAGATACGATTAGGAAGGTATTACTCTTCCATCTCTATCATTTTAAAAGGAATATTAATAATCGACTGGTAATCTTCGCCGGCTTCGAACATATCTTCGTCATCCTCGTCGTAATACCAATTCACTTCTACTTTCTGTCCTTTTTTAAATAGAACCTCCAATTTTTTAAAGATATCGAGGATACACTTCGAGGAACTAGTGTTAAAATATTCAAGTTGAATATTAACCGCAGTTTGTTTTTTTTCCAGGAGAGTGTACTCCTCTAGCCAATCAACTAAAGGTTTATAAAACTCAATTGAATTTTCGGGAATTGAGCGCCCTTTTATTTCAATGATTCCCTTTTCACCATCAAATCTGATATATGGGGTTTTTGGGGTTCCTTCTCGTACTATTGTTTCCATAATGGTGACTCAGTATAAATATAATTCTAACTAATATAAACATCTAATGAAAAAAAGATATGATTATCGTTGTACTTATAGAAATAGTACTCCAATTTGTTACCTGTTTTTCTAACTATGTCCAACATGCCCAGTCCTCCTCCGCCTAGGTCGGAAAACTCGCCATTACTCATAATATCCAGGTAAAGCATCCTGACCTCTTTATCGGTCAGGGAATTTACCTGGTCAATTCTGTCCTTTATTATGCTTATTTTATTTCTATCTACAAAATTACCAGTCGATATCCTATAAAAAGGGCCGTCTTTACTTAAAATAATCACGCCAAAATTACCGTGCTGTTCTAAATTAAGATCTAGTGGTGGTTTGTCTACGTGATGATACAAATTTTGTAAGCATTCAACAAATACGTTGTACACTTTTTTCCTCACCTTAAATTTTTCATTTTTAAGGTTAAGGCTATTCTCAATAGTATCGAGTGCTTCCGTAATAAGTTCAGAGGTAATATTACCATTAAAGTTGAGGAGAATTTCTCCCTCCAACTTATCGGTATACCACTGCTTCATGTTAAATGCCATCTTCAGTTCTATATTGCTACTTACAAATATATAAAAATAGGGTATTGTTTAACGTTTTTTAAAACATAATTATTAAAAAGACTGATTCTTAATGACAGTTTAACGAATTTTAAATGTAAACGATCCATTTCACACGATTAAATACCTCCACCTTCGGTATAAAAAATATCACGTGGTTTAAATTGAATAATTTTAGATTGAGGCGGCACATTATTCGTAACCCATACGTTCCCACCAATAACCGATCCTTTACCAATGGTTATTCGTCCTAAAATGGTGGCTTGCGAATAGATTACCACATTGTCTTCAAGAATGGGATGACGTGGGATGCCTTTAATAGGATTTCCGTTTTTATCCAGTGGAAAATTTTTGGCTCCCAAGGTTACACCTTGAAAAAGTTTTACGTTTTTACCTATTATCGAAGTGGCTCCGATAACTACACCTGTACCATGATCAATGGTAAAATACTCGCCAATCTCGGCCGATGGATGTATATCGATACCTGTTTCGGAATGGGCCATTTCGGCTATCATCCTGGGTATAATTGGTACATCCAAGCCTATGAGTGCATGTGCTACACGATAACTGGAAATGGCACGGATGGCTGGATAACAAAAAATAACTTCACCCGTACTCTTTGCTGCCGGATCGCCTGTAAAAGCGGCCTCCACATCCGTTGTGAGTAAGCGCCTTAACTCAGGCAATTGGGCTATAAACCTTTTGGTAAGCTCATAGGCCCTTTCTTTGTGCTCTAACAGTTTTTCCGCACTGTCGTCGTCGCACTGAAAGCATAAGCCAGATAATATCTGATTGTTAAGCAACTCGAATAAGCGCTCGGTATTAACGCCCAAATAATAATGGATGCTTTCTCCACGAACTGGTGAATCGCCAAAATAGCCCGGAAAAATTATTTCGCGCGATAAGTTCACTATCTCCGCCAATTTAATGTTCGACGGCATGGGGTGCTCAAAAAAATGTCTGTGGCAAACCTCTTTGTATGAACTCTCGCACGAAAGCTGAGCGATGGTTTCCTTTAGTTCTGCCGGATATTTAAACGTTGTCATAATTTCCTATTTTCAATCCATTCATTAATAGCGTTAACCGCATTTTTAAGCCTCTGTTCGCCGTTTCCTTCAATTATTTTATAAGCAAACCCATAATTATCCAATTCAGATTTGTACTGGTCAAAAAGAAAGCTTCGCTTGTTCTTATTCTCCCTTACGCCATCAGGTATCCAACTGATATCGTTTTTAAGCAAAAGATAAAAATCCACGGGACGTTGAGTGAATTCATCTTCGAACCAATGCGGTAGCTTATTATAAACCTGCTTAAACCATACTTTTGTGACGATAAAATAGGTATCAAAGAAACAAAATCCATCTTGATTATCTAAATTATCGTATTCATTTAACTGCTGGCGTGCAATTTTAACTACATCGTTATACTGGTATGGTGCTTTTAAACCTTCTACATAATTGCGAGCATATTCTTTTATGTAAGTACCTTTATAAACGTAGGCCAACTGTTTGGTTAGTGTTGATTTGCCTACACACTCGGGTCCTGTTAAAACAATCTTCATAAATTCGTTTGCGTTGTACTGGACTAAATGATAACTTTTGCAGTTGTTTGTTGCAACTTAAGGTGGCGCAACCATGCATAGTAGCCCCAAATAGCCATTACGGTATACACAACAAATAATATAGCGGTAATATACAAGCCTTTATGTATATACATCGCCATGGCCACAAAATCAACCACAATCCATATTAGCCACTGCTCTATAAGCTTTTTTGCCAACATCCATGTTGCCACAAAGCTGGCAGCAGTAGTAAAAGCATCCCAATAGGGCATATCAGAAGCTGCAATGTTTAGCATGGACGGAACTTTAATAAGTGCCCATACAAGCACTGCATACAACATAACAAATGAAACAAACAGTATTAACCCCATCTGTTTGGACGTCTTTAGTATCTGTGTTGTTTCCTGGTGCTCCGCCTCTTGTCTGTTACGCCATATCATCCAGCCCATCACACTCACTACTATATAATACACCTGCAAAATCATATCGGCATACAGGCGGGCATCAAAAAACACGGCCATATAAAAAGCCGATGTCAATATACCCATGGGCCAAAGCCATATTTTTTGATTTATCGAAAAATACAAATATATCAGTGCAGCAAAAGCACCTATACCTTCCATCCACGAAAACTCCATATTAAGCGTCAGTCTAACAAATTAGTATACTCCATATTCATCGACAAAACCTCTATCGCTTTGTTATATACTTCGGTGCTTGGGTTTATAGTCTGAAAATATTCGCTTGGTGTCCAAAGGCTTCGTGCTATTAGCGCTTTTATTTGGGCTTTTGCCAAGGGCAGGGATACTTTTCTGAATTCTTCTACGTCTGATTTTAGTTTCTTTTTTTTGCCTTCGGCAATTAAGGCCTCCACGATGGATTCATCCACTTCAAATTTTTCATCGAACTGGGTGTAATTGGTATATTTGGTTTCTAATTGCTCACGATGATTATCCATATAATTCAAAATAAATTGATTGAGTGTACCGGAGGCCACCAAATCGCGATAGTAGAACGAAAAGCCGGTGGTATCGGTTGGCACAAATAAATCGGGCATTATCCCTCCCCCACCATATACCAATCGTTTTTTGGTCTTGGTATAATATTTTACATCGGTATCTAAATGTATGCTATCGGCATTCAACACTTCGCCATTACTGTAACGATCGTATATTTCTTTTTGATATGATTCCAGACCATCCTCATAAGGTTTTTGGATACTTCTGCCGGATGGGGTATAATATTTTGCGATTGTTAGACGTATCATACTCCCATCTTGCAAGTTAAGGGGGCGTTGCACTAGACCTTTTCCGTAGCTGCGACGGCCGATAACTACTCCGCGATCCCAATCCTGCACCGAACCCGACACAATTTCGCTTGCCGATGCCGAGCCTTCGTCTATTAATACAACTACCTTTCCTGTTTCGAACTTTCCTTTAGACGAGGACACATAATCCTTACGTGGGTTGGTGAGTCCTTCGGTATAAACAATCAATTTATTCTCGGGTAATAACTCATCTGCAATGTCGATGGCTGCATTGAGGTAACCTCCAGGATTGCCCCGTAAATCGAGTATCAGGTTTTTCATACCTTGCCCGTTTAGTTTCTTTAATGCATCCACAAACTCCGAATGGGTGGTGGCGGAAAACTGGTTTATTTTAATGTAACCTATCGCGGGTGTTGCCATATAGCTAGCTTCCACACTATAAATTGGTATTTTATCGCGGGTAACCGTAAAGCTGATTAAATCTTTGATATTGTGTCGTAACACTTGCAGCTCTACCTTAGTTCCTTTTTTGCCTTTTAACTTGGTAAACACATCGGAGTTTTTTAGCCCTATGCCAGCTACGTTTTCGCCATCTATAATCATTATCCTATCGCCGGCCTGTATCCCCACCTTTTCGGAGGGACCACCGGAAATGGGTGTAACTACCATTAAGGTATCCTTAAAAATATTAAACTGAACGCCTATGCCTTCAAAGCTTCCGTCCAAGGGCTCATTCATGCTGGCCACTTCTTCTTTACTAATATATACCGAGTGAGGATCTAGCTTGGTAAGCATACCTACAATGGCATCTTCCACCAATTTTTCCTTGTTGGTTGTATCTACATAAAAGGTTGAAATGAGCTTATAAGCAAATTCCAATTTTTGTAGATCCTTGTCATACTGTTGTGCTTTCAGCGATACGCCTCCACCTATCCATAAAACACCTATAGCAATATATAGCGTTACAATATTTTTAAAATTCTTCATAACAAAACAATTAAACCGCAATATACAATAAACCTCCATAGTTAGGTTAGTTACAGAAAACGGAGAGTGTGTAAAAAATGACCGATAATTTTATTTCCGGCACTACTTTTACAAATATAAAAACAATAGTGTGAAGTGAACATCCAATAATAATAAAAGACCAGAAAAATTCTGGTCTTTTATTTTCATATGTTTATAATTTAGCAAAATACTGATAACCAAGACAAATTTCTATCATACTCCTGTGTGTCCAATAATTTGCTCTGGCCATGCCAGTTTGATGTTATTCCCACTCAATGGTTGCGGGTGGTTTTGAACTGATGTCGTAAACCACGCGATTAACTCCTTTTACCTTGTTAATGATGTCGTTGGATACTTTGGCCAAGAACTCATAGGGCAAATGAACCCAATCGGCGGTCATGCCATCGGTTGATTCTACGGCTCGGAGTGCTACTACCTTTTCATAGGTGCGCTCATCGCCCATTACGCCTACCGATTGCACAGGCAATAACATAGCACCTGCCTGCCATACCCTATCATAAAGTTTGCTATCTTTTAGGCTTTGTATAAAGATGTGATCTACTTCCTGAAGGATTGTAATTTTTTCCTGGGTTATGTCGCCCAAAATACGAATAGCCAAACCTGGACCAGGAAAAGGATGGCGGCCCAATAAAGCGGGCGAAATGCCCAAGGCTTTGCCCACACGGCGCACTTCATCTTTAAACAACAGATTAAGTGGTTCAACTACTTTAAGGTTCATGTGAGCGGGCAGTCCACCAACGTTGTGGTGTGATTTGATGGTGGCTGATGGCCCGTTAACCGAAATAGACTCAATAACATCGGGATAGATGGTTCCTTGTGCCAGCCACTTTACATTTTGTATTTTGTGTGCTTCGCGATCGAATACTTCGATAAAAACACGACCTATAATTTTTCTTTTTGTTTCGGGATCAGAAACACCAGCCAGCTCGTCGAGGAAGTATTTGCGTGCATTTACTCCTATTACGTTTAGTCCCATGTGTTTGTATGAATCCAACACGTTTTCGTATTCATTTTTACGCAACAGTCCGTTATCCACAAAAATACAGGTAAGGTTACCCTCGATGGCCTTGTTCAATAATACTCCTGCTACAGTGGAATCTACTCCGCCCGAAAGACCGAGCACCACCTTGTCGTTGCCCAGTTTGACTTTGAGGTCTGCAATGGTGGATTCTACAAACGAACCAGGGGTCCAGTCCTGTTTACATCCGCAAATAGATACTATAAAATTAAAAAGAATGGTTTTGCCGTCGGTGGAATGGTACACCTCGGGATGGAACTGAAGACCCCAGGTTTTTTCACCCTCCACTTCGTATGCGGCCACCTTTACGTCGGCTGTGCTTGCAATGATGTTATAGTTATTGGGGAGGTTAGTAATGGTATCGCCATGCGACATCCATACTTGCGATTGATCGGAAACGCCGGTCATCAAATCACTTTTACGATCGATAAATCCTAGATTGGCTCTGCCGTATTCACGTGTATCCGATGGTTTTACTTCACCGCCAAAATGTTGAGCTAAAAATTGCGCTCCGTAGCATACGCCCAATAAAGGAAACCTGCCTTTGAACACACTCAAATCAGGCTTTGGTGCATTTTGGTCGCGCACGCTGTGCGGACTGCCCGAAAGGATTACTCCTTTAACATTGTCGCTTAATTCGGGAATGGAATTGTAGGGATAAATTTCGCAGTACACATTTAACTCTCGCACTTTACGGGCTATCAACTGAGTATATTGCGAACCAAAATCAAGAATAACTATTTTTTCTTGCATCAAACAGCGGTTTAACGGATTTGTATTTTTAAAAATTTGCTCAAAGATAATTATTAAGGTTAGATATCGTAGGGCGTGGGTAAATTTTGTTTATTATTCAAATCCAATCTTAAATAATTAGATATTGGGGTTTGATAGAACATCGTTTGCAAGATATGATCAAAAAAGATAAATCCGTATTCCCTGAATTGCCTGTCGTCGATGAAAAAATAGTACAATAAGGGAGTTGGCTTGAAGCTTGGTTGATTACGCAGCAATCCTTTACATACTCCGGGTGCGACTTAAAGTCGCGCCCGGAGTAAAAAAGGAGAAACCGTTCCAACCCCTTACACCTTAATAAATATCTTCTTTTTATAGAGTATCCAACCTAAAAACCAGAAGAATAGGATGTGCACCAGGCCATAAAGTAGAGAGCCGTTCATGTTGCCTGCCAAGGGTACAAAAAAGTTTTCATATAGCGCTTTAGATGCCGATATAGTCTCACCGGATTCTGTTGTTATTTTTATCACGCGGCCTAGAATCTTCGCCCACAGACCGGAGAAGGCAAATATAAATAGCGGGTTCATCCCAAAAACTACAAAAAAGGAAGTCCATTTTTTATAGCCTCGCACATCAACAAGCCACACCAGCAAGCTGAGGAAGATGGTTGCCAAACCACCAGTATAAAGGACGTATGAGCCTGTCCACATAGGTTTATTGAGTGGCAGCGAGAAACTCCAAAACCAACCTACTAAGGCCAAACCTCCACCCACAAGCAGCAAACGCGTGGGTAACTGCGTTTTTTGTGATGCTTTAATCAAATGCCCCACTGCATAGCCCACTATCACAGTAACCACCGCCGACAAGGTACTAAAAAGTCCTTCGGGGTCGAAAGGGATCCCAAAGCCACGGTATAAATGCGATTCGCCTAAAACGAATGAGTCGAAAGGGATGATAGCATTTTGCTCCAAAGAGTACGGATTGTCACCACCCAAAAAGTAGAGCAAAGCCCAATGGAGCAAAAGTAAGACGCCCGAAACCATCAACAAAGGCTTAAGCTTAAGCGATAACACCAATAGGGCACCAATACCATAAGCAAGCGCAATGCGTTGTAGTACGCCCATAATACGTAGGGTAGAAAAGTCCATATCCCATTGTGGAAATGAATTCAGGAACAACCCGATTGCAAATATTAGCGCGGTTCGTTTGCCCACTTTAAGTAAGGATGTCTTATCTAATGAATTCCCGTATTTTTGGAAGGAAAAAAATATCGAAACGCCCACCACAAAAAGGAAGAAGGGAAATACCAAATCGGTGGGTGTACATCCATGCCATTCGGCATGACGAAGCGGGGGATAAATGTATGACCAGCTTCCTGGGGTGTTTACCAATATCATTCCGGCCACTGTAATACCCCGAAGTACGTCGAGGGCTAAATAACGTTCCGTTTTTATCATATCTTATTAAATTAGTATTAAGATTCTATATTTGAATAAATATGGGTGCTCCTGTTTGTCGATGATGTCGGGTTCGTCAACGCTGTCGGGTCTATCGACGCCAACAGGTCTCTCCGCTTTACGCCTTACGTTAATATTTCCACTCGGGGCGCGACATTTACAGCTTAGTAAGAGTCACACTCCGAGAAGCTATTTGCTGTACGCTTTTCCACGCTGTCGGGTCTAGCAACGCCAACAGGTCTCTCTGCCCCTTGCTCCTCGCCCCAAGCCCCTTGCTCCTCGCCCCAAGCTCCTCGCCCCTTGCTCTTCGCCTATTCCTGCTCAAAAAAAACGCTTACCGATTCCTGATTGGTTTTACTTACCCCCGTTATCATGTAATAATATTTATCGGGATTGGTTGAGCGGTTTATTTCTCCAACAATACTATTTTGGCCTGTTACACGCAAAATATTTTCGGCATTTTCGGTGCTGGCAGGTTTTCCTTTCTTGAATTTATACACCACAAAATATTTGTTGTTCTTGCCTGACTCCCACTGTAATCGTATTCTACCATTTTCCCCACTCATGGTAGCATTGGTCGGCGCCTCGGCCACCACTTGCTCTATACGCAAATTTATAGGTGGCAAAGCCGCGTACCTATATACTTTTCGGGTTATTTTTTTCTTTAACTTCAGGGGGTCAACCCGCATGGATTTTGCACTAAAGTACATACTACCCCCAATGTTAGGAATGGTTCTGTTGAGTTTAATTTGCTTTTCTATTTGCTTTGGCGATCGCCATGCCCTAACATTTGATTTTTTATCGAGTTTGTAAAATGCCTGACCTGTATACACTAAACAACCAAAGGCGTTTTTACTCCACCAATCGGCTATAACGGCATAGTCGGCCACTTCCATGCCTATGTGCCAATAAATCTGGGGAGTCACATAATCAATCCAGCCTTCTTTTTGCCACTTTAGTATGTCGGCATACAAATCGTCGTAATTTGTTTGGCCAGCCTTTGTTGCGGATCCGCTGGGATCGATGTGTTGGTTACGCCAAACGCCAAAAGGTGATATTCCAAATTCAACATGTGGATTGATGGATTTGATGGTATCGTTAAGCAGTTTTATAATGAGGTTCACATTATCCCTTCGCCAATCATCCTTTTTATTGGGCGCAAAACCTCTGGGATACATCTCAAAAGCCTCTTGATCGGGAAACTCTTGATTGGCAATACGATAAGGGTAAAAATAATCGTCGAAGTGAATGGCGTCTACATCATAGCGCCTAACAATATCGGCCACTACTCTGGCCACATGGTTTCGCGTTTCGGGCAGTCCCGGATTAAAATAGGCGGTTTTTCCATATTTAACAAACAATTCGGGATGTAGGTTGATGGGATGATTGGCGGCAATGGAACTACGTAGGGTATCCGCCACGGCACGATATGGATTCAGCCATACATGGAGGTCCAGACCGCGCTTTCTGCACTGCTCAATGGTAAACTGAAGCGGGTCGTAATAAGGATCGGGGGCTTTGCCCTGCACTCCGGTAAGCCATTGCGACCAAGGCTCTAATGCCGATGGATAAAAAGCATCCGTGGCGGGGCGAATCTGAAAGATTACGGTATTCATCCTGTATTCTTTGGCCAGATCCAGCAACTCTTCCATCTCATGCTTTTGTAAATCCACCGAAAGACCTGCTTTTGAAGGCCAGTCGATATTGGCCACTGAAGCAATCCAAACCGCCCGCATTTCGCGTTTGGGATAATCTCTGGCGTTGGCTTCATTAGGAAGCAACAAACTGATAATCAGAAGGGTCTTTATAATTTTGTTCATGTTTTTGAGATATGGATTAAAAGATTAAAGGTTTAGAGTATTAAGCGTTGAAAATAAAAGTTTAACCACAAAGACACTAAGAACACAAAGAAACACTAAGTTATTTTTATTCAAGCTCTTACACATTCCCTTTATTTCTATTTATTTCTATTTATTTCTATTGTGTTTCCCTGTGTTTCTATTTCTCATTGTTCCTTAGTGTCCTCCGTGCCTTAGTGGTAAAAATTTATTCCTCGGCCTTTTTTATACCGAAGGTTGGATCTATCTTCAGAAATTTGATGACTACAAAACTAGGTATCGTACAAATCATCACCCAAATAAAGAAGTTTTGATAGCCAATAATTTCTTGCAACCAGCCCGATACCATTCCCGGAATCATCATGCCCAAAGCCATAAAGCCGGTACAGATGGCATAATGCGCTGTTTTGCTCTTGCCCTGCGAAAAATAAATCAAGTAAAGCATAAATGCCGTAAAGCCAAATCCATATCCAAACTGCTCAACCGCCACGCTGGATGCTATTAACCACATGCTCTCGGGCATGTAATACGAAAGATATACATAGGTAAGATTAGGCAGGTTGATGGCCAGGGTCATCCAAAAAATCCAATATTTAAGTCCTCTGTTCGAGGCTACCCAACCACCTAGTATTCCGCCAAGCGTTAAAAAAAGTATGCCTATGGTACCATAAATTAATCCCACATCGCCCGTGGTTAAACCCAGACCACCAATTTCTTTAGAATCCAGTAAAAAGGGTGATGCCAGTTTTACCAGCTGACTCTCACCCAGTCGAAACACAAGAATAAAAAGCAGAGCCATGCCGATGTTATCTTTTTTAAAGAACGACACAAATGTTTGTCCGAACTCTTTAAGCATGTTGGCTCCCTGCGAAACGGGCATATCCCCCGCAGGTTTCGGCAATATAAAACGATGGTAAACTAGGAAGGTAACAAACAGCCCTGCCAACACGAAAAAGGTAACCGACCACGCCAACGGAATATTACCCGACAAACCCCTAAAACTTGTGGATACAACATCCTGTAGCTTAGGATCGACCTGAATGAGTACCTGTGCATTTTTGTTCCAGTTTTCAGCGGTAAAAGTCAGGCGCTGTCCTTCTATCAGCGATAAATCTTTGGCTCCCTTGTTACGATCCATGTTGAGCACCACTGTTTCCCCCGCATCGGGAGCAGTGGACAAACGAATACCTACTGCCACCATATTACCTTGGGCATCACTTTTTGACACCACCTCGTCGGCCTTGCCAAACTTATCTTTCAAAGTCTTCTTCAAAGGGTTCGAAACATTGCGCGACCACCACGAATCTGACTTGGCTAAAACTTCTTCTTCAATAACAAAACCGTTTTTGATATTATAATCTTTTGCCCACAATGTAATTTCTTCGACTTTAGCCTTTTTCAAATTGTTTGTGCCCAATGCTATTTGGTTCGTATCTAATACAAAACTCATTTCTCCGTTTTGTTGCGAACCATTAACTGAATCATCAGGTATAACCCATTCTGTTGAATTCCGTTGCGTTGAAACCGTAAAATCCACAGGTTTTAATCCCGAAGAGGACTCGATAAATCCGGCTAGGATAATGAGCAAGCCTTGTCCCGTTATCATCGAAATACGATAAAAAGTGCTACGAATACCAATAAAATAGGCCTGTTTATGTTCGTTGAGGCCCAACATATAAAAACCGTCGGCAGCAATATCGTGTGTGGCAGAACTAAAGGCAAGCAACCACAGAAATGCCAGGGTGAATTTAAAAAAGTTGGGTACTGGAATAGTCAATGCCACACCAGCCAACCCGGCACCTATGAGCAACTGCATAATGATGATCCACCAGCGCTTTGTTTTAAGCAAATCGACCACCGGGCTCCACAAAGGCTTTATTACCCAGGGCAAGTACAACCAACTGGTATAAAGCGCAATATCGGTATTTGAAATCCCCAAACGCTTATACATGATCACCGAAACGGTCATCACTACCACATAAGGTATCCCTTGCGCAAAATAAAGGGTGGGCACCCAAGCCCAGGGAGATGTAGATTTTTGTTTATTCATAATTAAAATTTTTAGCTGATGGCAAATAGCATTTAGCTACTAGCAGTTGGCGGATGGCCATTTGCTAGTAGCCATAGGCTAACGGCTTTTTTTATTTTTCGTATTAGTGTATGCGTCTATAGGATTAACGATAGCATATTCAGAATCACACTTCAAATTCTTAAAACTCATAATTCCAATTTTTGAGGTCAGCAGGAAGATACCTATGCCAACAAAAAATAACTAACGGTCAAATACTTCTGTCTCACATATAAAAGCTATT